>JBJOON010000149.1:0-4546 GCA_046051235.1 Bacteroidota bacterium | reverse complement strand
ACATCTACACTTGTGTTTGCTGTTCTCAATCCAGCGTTGCTATGCACAAGACTTCCAACAAGGTTGAATAGCTCTATTTTGGAAATTGTGCTGCGTGATGTTTGAATGGAAATTTTCTCACGTGCCGGATTAGGATAAACATGCACTCCGAATAATTCTTCATTCGTTTCTTCCACTCCAACCAACTGATTGCAATCGGTGGTTTGAAGGTATTGATCGTAATACACCTGCACCTCGTCTGAGTATTGTTTCATTTTGTACACTGCGTTTACAGATGGGCTGCCAGCAGATAGGGTGTCTGAACCAACAATTCGAGCCACGGAAATACACAGCGGAACGTTGGGCTGGAGATCACCTACAAAAGCAGACACTATCAGGCGTCGATCGCCACCGGGATTTTGAACATTTACTTCGTTCCAAACGCCAGGGACCCCTACTTCACCGCTATACATGAAAGAGGATTGTTGCTGAGTAAATGGATTCAAAATTGAAGAGCCATCAATTCGCCTTCCTTTCAAAACATTATATAATTGCTCATTGGTATTTGGTTGACCTAAAACAGGACTTAAACTCGCGTTAAAATAAACACTAGATGTAATAGCGCTGTTTAAAAACCGATAACCACATGCCGGCACCTCATTGGCATAACCATAAGACATGGACGACTGTTCATCAAAATCATCTGCATTGTATCCGAAAACTAAATTTCGGGTACTGTCACATCCTATAAAATCATCGAATCCTGAACCTAAATCGAAATCAATGTGCATTCCGAAATAGAATTCATTCAAGGGAGTCTCGTCGCGCAGCACTATGCGGTAATCGGTAAAAACTGTTTGACTCAAAGCCTGGCTGGGAGCATTGTGAAAGAGATACGTCATCACCGACATTTCTATATTTGAAACAGTACTTTCATAATTAGAGTTGAGAAACGCTGGTGAAACTTCTCTTCCATCTGAAACGATGTAAAAAGTCGCTTCGTCGCCCTTTATTTCAGGAGCATCTCCAAATTGTGGTTCATAGATGTTGTTTCCATTCACATCGTGAAAGGGAGCAATAATCTGAGGTTCTCCGTTTACAACGGAACCATTTCCAGGCCATTCTAAAATATCTATCGGTGCCGAATAATTGGCCTCATACCAATGTTGATTGTGGTACTCAATATCGGCTTGTTTCACTTTCCAAACTCTGTCATATTTCTTGGCGAAGTCATTCGAATAAGCATTGGCTCGCGGTCCTGCATAAGCACCGTTCAATCCTGTTTCGAATAAACCTCCAACTCCAGAAATTAAATCATTCTTAATCCCATATAACAGCGGAGCCGCAGTAAAAACGACCTTCTTATCTTTATATCCTAAACCAATTGGCCGAAAATCAAAGGTAAAATAAGAGGATTGATACAAATAGGAAGAAAAAGAAGGGTACGACGTTTCTGAAACAAGCTGATTCAAGATGTTCTGTTGCTTCCAGCCACTCTCTACTGTGCTTATTCCTCCAGCATTTCCATCAACAATTCTTGAACAAATCGCCCAGTACTTTCCTTCAAAATAACATATATTTTGGATGTAATGATTCAATTCCGTTTGCTTTTTCAACTCATAAGAATTCTTTTGACTAGCCACTGATTCGTTTCGAAATATTGATATCAAATTGCACAGGTAACCCTTGTCAGTCAGGTAAACATTTCCGAGTTTAGTCTTATCTAAAAGGCTAAAATCGACTCCCAAATCATCGAACACCCATTCTGCATTTTCATTCCTTCGAAACAAAAATTCATTGCATTTTCCCGAAACAAACAATTGTCCGTTCACAACACTAAAACGCATCAATGAGTCACAAGCTATTTCTTCGGTGTGCACTTCACCCTGAGAATCTAAATACTTGATACCTGAATAATTCACATCAATGAAAAACAATTTCTCATCGTACACCTGAGCATCTACTACTGAATCCACAGCGATTTCATTAAAAACTCCGTTTTCAAACACACAAGCTGGACGTAAATTACTCCCAAACAAATACACTTTGTTATTGAAAAAACTTCCAAAATAAAATCTTGTATTTGGGGGATAAGAATAATGACTCCAAACACCGTCCTCATAAACGGCCAAATTCGGCTCGAAATTTCCTACTGCAGAATCATATCTATAACCTGCTGCATATAGCTTGTCGTTCCCACTGAACAGATCGAAAATCTTTCCGTTATTCGTATTCCAATCAATTGGCACATCGACAAGGACATTATTCTTTAAAACTCGCAATGCCGAGTGCGTAAGCGTATCATCGTAATAAACAGAAACAAAAAGCGAATCATGAAACACCTCGCCGTCGCGACAAGAAAAATCATCCATCGAATCGTTCAAGATGTGCTGCTGATTGTTTGCAACGAATGGAATAAGGCGTTGGGCGTTCAATGCTTGAAAAATTAAAACGAGCAAACTCAAGAGTAAAAGTCTTTTCATGCTAAGGATTTTCAACAAAGAAAATCTATACATCCTTGCCGTTTTTTTCAAGATTCTTGATTTATTTCCTTTCAACGGGAATGAATTAGAAACAGAATGAGAATGAGAATGAGAATGAATTTTCTTAAAACTGAAACATCGTCAAAGACATTCGTTCAAAGAACATTGGCCCGAAGGGCATTCGTCTGAAAGACATTCTAGCCCGGCTCAGCGTGACTATAGACACCAAACCTCAAAAACAGAATCATCATCTTCGCAAAAAACAATTCAACCATGAACGCAGAATTTTGGAACGACAGATACAGTGAAGATGGATTCGCATACGGCAACAAACCGAACGAATTTTTCAAAGAACAAATCGATAAACTTCCGGCAGGAAAAATTCTTTTTCCGTGTGAAGGCGAAGGACGGAATGCCGCATATGCAGCGTCATTGGGATGGGACGTTGAAGCTTTCGACTTGAGTGAAGTTGGAAAAGAAAAGGCCATTGACTTAGCCGCTTCATTCAACGCGAAAATCAATTATAACATTTGCGATGTTGCCAACGCCAATTTCGAAGACAATTCCTTCGATGCAGTGGTGCTCATCTATTCACACTTACCAGAATCCCTTCGCATTACCCTTCACGGCAACATTAAAAACTGGTTAAAGCCCGGAGGAGTAGTGATATTAGAAGCCTACAATCCGCTTCAACTGAACAACACTTCTGGCGGACCAAAAGATCTGAACATGCTCTACTCCATTGAAACGCTCATGAGCGATTTTCACGGCATGCATTTCGTAATTCTTGAAGAAAAACAAGTCGAACTCAACGAAGGCAAATACCACATTGGTATTGCGGATGTGGTTCGCATGAAAGCCAAAAAATAAATTTTAATTAATCTCTTCAATAGTATGGAACCGCACAACTATCAAGTGAATGTCTCTTGGAAAGCCGATCGATTAGGTGTTCTCTCATCGAACGATATTGATTCAACAAAAAACGTTCAAGTGGCTACTCCTCCGCAATTTCCTGGAGGAATTCCAAACGAATGGTCGCCAGAGCACTTTTTCACTGCAGCTGTAAACTCATGTTTCATGACAACCTTCTTGGCCATTGCCGAGAATCTCAAATTAGAATTCACTGCATTTTCTTGTGAGGCCAATGGTGTGCTTGAAAAGATCGATGGAAAATTTATGATGTCGAAGATAACGCTCAACGCTGTTGTGCATCTTGTTCACGAAGAGCAACGTGAAAAAGCCCTTCGCATTCTTGAAAAATCTGAACAAGCCTGTCTCATTTCCAATTCCATAAAATCGGAAGTAACGCTTCAGTCAGAGATTTTTATTGGGTAAGTGCGAACACTCTTTTAGCTGGGGCGAAAGATATTTCGAACCGATTTCTCCTCCCCTCTCTTACCTTTTCTTAATTGTTTATAAACCTCAAAAAAGAGAACATTCATATTAATAAAAAAATATAGTGCATCATCTCTTCTCGATAATTAATTATGTTGTTTTTAGAATTTCTTTGGTTCACATCTCAATAATTTAAATCTATTTTGTAAATTTATTGGATGGCAGATCATTGGGGATATGCACTGCTGATATTGTGTGTTTTTTTTTGGGGAGGATTCTTGAATACCGTTTCGAGCAGTGGATCGGCCGTTACACTCCCATCATTGATTTCATTCGGTTTGTCGCCCAATATCGCCAATGCTGCGAATAGAATACACGTTTTTGTGGAATTTCTTGTATCCACTTATCAGTTTCATAAGAAAAAATTAATTGACTGGAAGAAAACTCTCACGCTTTCAATTCCTTTAATTGTTGGTACGATTCTCAGGGTGCTTCTTATCGAACATCTACCGACAGGATATGTTAATACACTAATTATACTTGCATTGTTTGTTTCATTTTCTCTGGCAATTTATAATTTTAAAATCTCACAATTAAAAAAGTCATCCGTCCACATAGAGTTACGATAATTACTTATTTACTGTTTTGTTTACTCGGTTTATGGGGTGGAATAATAGTGCTTGATACAGCAACTTTTATTTTATCCTCTTTGATGTTACACCTTGGGATAGATTTCATTGAAGACAATG
>JBJOON010000148.1:0-4583 GCA_046051235.1 Bacteroidota bacterium | reverse complement strand
TTAATTGATATTGTTGATAAAGAAAAAGACTTAAAAGAGTCTGAGCGAGTTACCAATCTTATTAATTCGAATGTTGAGTATTGGTATGAAGATTATTATTTGATAACGGAAACTTTTCGTGCGAAGGATAAGGATGAGTCTATTGGGAATAAACGAAAGGAGTTCGTTCAATTCAAGAAAATAAAAATAGTAAACGAATGAAATTCCGAATCACTCTTTTCTTTTTAGTTGTTACAGTTACTAGTAGCGCTCAATATTTTGTAGATATATTCTCGTTCAATAGACAATCATTTAACGTGCCCAGCGGTTCACAAACAAACGACTTATTCGTGAACGCTTTCATACCGAAAGTTCTGGAAAATGGAAATACATTTTTTGTTCGGGCGCATTACGAGAAATTAGATCTGAAGAAAGATTCGTTGTCTGCCACTTATTCTTCTATAACAATGCCATTGGGCATGCAAGTGCAATTGAAGAATCCGAAATGGAAATTCACGGGTTTAGTCATTCCGAAAATTGCTGGTGCTGATTTGGGAGCAACATTTTCAGATATTTTTCAAATTGGAGTCTATTCGTTGTTCACAGTGACAGAGTCTGAAAAATTTCGATACAAATTCGGTTTGTTTTATAACCGTGAACTCTTTGGGAATTTCTTTGTCCCGTTAGTTGGAGTTGATTGGAAAGTCTCTGATCGATTCTCTGTTTATGGCACACTTCCACAGAGCTTTAAGGCTTCCTATGCGCTAGTTCCCGCGCGAGTGAATGCCGGATTGGCATTTCGTTCGATGGTTAGAACTTTTCGTGGTGAAGACAGCAATACATTTGTTCGCTACAATGAATTGCAATTCAAAACGTTTTTCGATTTCTATTTAACTCCAAAGAATGTAGTCTTTATCGAAGGAGGTTATTTTCTGGGGAAAACTCCGTTGCTTTATAACAACAACGATATTGAGAATCCCGTTAATTCTAATTTATTGAAGGAAGGGAAGGCGTTCCCTTTAATCAATGCCGGATGGGCATTAAGGTTCTAAAAAAGTTCAGTTAAAATACGAAGTGTTTCTTTCGCTGCGTCTTTCGGATGCATCGCAGTGTCTGAAATACCCGAGATTACGCGTGTAACGTCGTGGTCTATTTTTCCTTCAATAAACCAATCGGAACCTTTCGCAACGGTAATGTAAACCGAATAGTTGTGGTGCATGGTTCCAGGTCGCTCACCGATGATATGTAAGACACATTTTTTATTTGTTGAAAGAGAATCGCCAAAGAGATGTTCGCCGCAACGGTAACCCGCGCGAACTCTTCCGTGTTGAATGAATAAATTGTTTTTACTCAACGTGAATTTGTCCTTCAACAATACATTCAATTCTTCCACATATGGTTTCAAATGTCCTTGATCAAGAATGGAAGAAACGTTTAAACCGTCAGAAATTACAATCTGAATTTCGGGAGTTTGATTCTTCCATTTCGATTTTAATATTTCCAAAGCGTAAATACTGTCGCGTGAAAGTTGTTCGCCCGATTGCGGATGGTAGATGTAATCTTTTCGATCTGAAGAGAGGGTGGCTAGTGCTATTCCGTTAGTAAGTGATTTCTTAAAATCCGAAGGCGTTTCTTCCCAGAGACATTTCTTCGCATCGGCATACAACAATCGAATTTCTTGCTCAAGATCAGGATTCATATCCCAATGATTCGCTCCATACCCATCGGCAATTGGCACTCCACGCTCTCTTACACGGGCTATGCAGCCTTGTCCTTCAGCATAAATTTCTTCAGCCGAACGCGAGTCGCCTTTCAGTTTTCGATATTGATAATACATCCACACAGGATCTGCGAAGTGATTAGAAGGCTTGTTGTCTTCACCAATGATTTCCATTTGTTTGAAGAACGCCCACATGGCATCATTGATCTTGTAGCCAAACTTTTCACGAATACGCAGGTGGTCGCTAAACGATGTGGTTAGGTAACTCAGCATCGGATCGTTCTTTGTTGGAAGTGCCATCAGATAGCCGGGATTAGCAGGCATAATCTGATCAATGCACCAATCCAAATCATCGAGCGAGACATCCATGTGCAGCGTGGTGCAAATGTCCAAGCCAATCATGAGTCCGTGTAATTTTCCCATCACTAAATCTTCCAAGCAACAGCGAACCAATTGTTGTTTCGTTCTGAAAACTTCCGGACCAATGAATCCTGCTACATCATTTAAATGAACCCAAGACTCTTCGTTCAATTGTTGTTTTAGCCCTCTCCAAAGGCCGTATTTACGAGACTCGTGAATAAGCATGTCGAAGCCTTCGCCATGTCCGTTCGTTTCATCTGCACCTTGTCCGGTCTCAGCGTAGAGTCCGAATTTACCTTTGCGCTGCGAAGCGTATTTCTTAAGTTTTTCAATTGTTACATCGAAGGTCTGATTCGCCTTGACAGTGCCAGCTATGCTTTGGAACCACATGCCGGTCTGACCGTTGTAGGTCTTTTCTACTTCGGCTTGAATATCAATATGCGCCAACACAGAATGTGAAAGCGTATTTTCTAGTTTGAAGGTGGTAAGCAAATCGTATAAAGCCATTTCAATTTTCGCAACCGATTCCGGATTGCTTGAAACGGGATTGTTACCTAGAACCAAATCACCCACGCTGTAACTCCAAGCGTCGAAGACTTGCCAAACAATGTCTTCAATGTTATCGGTCGGAGAATTAGGTTGAACACGCGCACTCATGTATCCCTTAGATCCCATTTGAGTTCCGGGAAGTGGATGGAAAATTTTGCTGCTAATGTCTATGAGTTCTTGGTTCGACATGAGCTTCACAACACAAGCAATGATATCGCTTGTTAAATAGGGAAGGAGCGTTTTTATTTCAGTCTCATTGGATGACAAGAGAAGCTCCTTGAACTCGCGCATGCGAAGTTTACCAACAGCCTTTCCAGATTCTGTTTCTTGAAAAGAGCGTGTCGATTGTTCAATGAATTCCGATTGTTCATCGATGAAAACGGAATGTTTGCGAATGTTGTCAAGGGTGGTTTCAGCAAGAAGCATTCGAGCCTTCAAACGATCTTCATCGCTAGCGGCGGCTATTCCAGCAATTTCATCACCTTCTTTGAATTCATTCGCAGCACCGAGCAATTGGCGGTAAAGGGTAACGTCGAAACTTCCTTTTTGACGTTGAATGTATTGAAACAAATCTTCTCCAACGATGGGAGATGGGACTTCAATTTTTTCGAAATGAAAATAATCAGACTCCCCGAAAACTTTCCCCGAAACAAGTGTATAGGAGACAGTCGCCATTCCTAGTTTGTTTAAAAAATCGCGACGCTCCATATTGATTTATTTTACGAGTGAAAGAATGTCATTCATCTCGCTCTCACTAATTTCCTTTCGTATAACATCAAGCACTGCGTTATACGCCTCTTCGGGTGCTGCTGATTTAAAGCCGGTTAACACTTGCGCATTCTCATCAGCTCTTCTTGAAGGGACAATGTATTTGAACCAAAGCAATAACATATCGAAACTCATGGCTTGCATAATTTCAATTTGATGACCCATTAATTCTTCGTCGGTAAAATGCTTTTGCATTTCTTCTTCCAACTCAACATCTTCCACATCAATATGCTCAAGGTACGCCGATTGAAAATCGCACAGGTCTAAATAAAACTGATGTCCTTCATCGTTGCTTTGCCCACCGTTAAACGCCAACAGACGATCAAGCAAGCTTTGTTCTAAATTATCAATCTCAACGTGATCGGTCATATAATCCTCTGTAAAACCAGGATTTCTTTTTTCAAGCGGAGTAAGGATGTAGGTGTTCTCGGTATAAGTGTGGTCTTTCAACAACGCAAATACTTCCTTCCCCATAGCGTGCAATTTCTCTACACTTGCTTTTGAAGTATAGTCGGTCTTTCCCGCCAACAACGTAATTTTTCCCAACGCATTTCTTAAACCTTTATGCGGCGGATCCAGTGATTTTAATCTATCCATTTTTTTTATTTTAAATGTACTTGAATTAATTTCCTTCCCCTCTCTTCCCTTGGTCGAAAAATATTTCGACCCTATGTCATACCCTCTATTCCCTTTTATAAATGCAAATCTAACGAACTCTGCCCCTCATCCACGCAGTGGTCATCCGCTCCGCGGTCATCAATCTTCGATTGTCATCACCTTCGGTGTATTGTTGTATTTTTGATCCATGGAATTCAAAAAAGGAGATCACGTGCGTTTTTTAAACGATACCGGTGAGGGAGTAATCGTCGGTTTCCCGCAGTCCGATAGCGCTATGGTCGAGGATAGCAGTGGATTTGCCTTCGAGCATCCATTGAAGGAACTTGTGAAAATTGCAAATTCGAAACACGAGTTTTCACAGTACAATCAAGTACAGCCGAACACACGCGAGATGCTCGATCGCAATATTGACTCGCATGCCGTTAAAGCGGCATCGAAAGATTTCAAGAATAGATACAAGGAACGCGCGACCAACGATTTTCCGCACAACGCCGATTTGTTCGAAGTGGATTTGCACATTCATGAATTGCTCGACAACTACGAGCGCATGACGAACGGAGAAATTATTTCCATTCAAATGGAACACTTC
>JBJOON010000147.1:0-4679 GCA_046051235.1 Bacteroidota bacterium | reverse complement strand
CGTTGAAGGCTTGCCAACACACTGTCTACGTGTTGAAATATTTCGGTAGACTTTTGCTTGATTGGGTCTATTTCATTTTTCAATGTTTCAGCTAGTCCTTTTTCAAGCACAGCGACTAAAGTGTCTTTTGTGTTGGCCATGACGGAACTGTCACCCAAAACAATTTGAATGGCTTTCCCACCAAAGAAATCGGAGTCGTAAATTTTGAGTTGCGAATCTTTCGGAACGGCAACATCAGCGTTATTCAAAACCACTTCAACCACCAATCTTCCTGAACCGTTCGATTCAAGCTCGATGCTTTTTACAATACCAATTTTGAAACCGTTGATGATTACCGGGCTTGAAACTTCCAAACCACCGATTTCATCGTACACGGCGTAATATCTCGTTTGTGTAGAGAAAATATTTACGCCTTTTAAAAAACTTACTCCGAAGTAGACCAAGGCTAAAATGACAATAACAACTGCCCCTATGACTACTTCGTTGCGTGCTTTCTTTCCGCTCATTTCTGAATTTTTTTAAGGGCTTCTTCGTTACTGATTCGAACGCCATTTTCGAAGGCGACAACGAATGCTCCGCTGAATCCAGCATCGCGAAGAATCTTTTGATTCTTCTTGGCGTCGTCTAAACTTCGAGTGCTTCCAACCAGGTACTTGTGTGCGCCGTTGCTAAGGTATTCCTCAATTCTGTCTAAACCTTTAAATTGATTTGATTTTTTTTGAATAGGGGTGGCGGAACTCAGTATCTGAACCTTGAATGCGACCTCGTTGGTAGGAATCTCTTCCCAAATAAGTCCTTCAAACGCATTTTGCTTGATGGGTTGTTCTACAAACACAACCGGAGCGGGCGCATTCGCAGGCTGAATGTTGAAAAGTTTGCTTTGGTAATCGACAAAAGCCCGGTACACCGCAGAGCTCAATTCTTCCTTCGCAGCCTTGCTCTGCAAGTAATCTTCTTCTTTGTGGTTGGAAAGGAATCCCAATTCAATGAGGATACTGGGCATGTTGGTGAAGGTGATCACGTAGTAAGGCGCTTGCTTCACGCCGCGGTCTTTTCGTCCCAACTTCACGAATTCATCTTGAACGTTTTTCGCTAATAAGATGCTCTTGTCCTGATAAATGTTTTCGCGCAAGCTGAGGGCAATGTAGGTGTCTGGATTGTTCGGGTCGAAACCGTCGTAGTCTTTTCCGCCGTTGCTTTCTAAATAGATGGAAGCGTTTTCACGCATGGCGTTGCGCAAACTCTCTTCAGACTTGTGCAATCCCATAACGAACGACTCGGAGCCGGAAGCCTCGGTGTTTGGATTGGCGTTGCAGTGAATGCTTATGAAGAGGTCTGCGTTGTTGGTGTTCGCAATTTCAACGCGACGTTTCAGGGTAGGGAAGGTGTCGCCTGTTCGGGTGTAAACGACTTTAACGTTCGGGTAGTTTTGTTCAATGAGTTTGCCTACTTTCAGGGTTACATCGAGGGCAATGTCTTTTTCGGAAGTCTTGTAGCGTCCTGTTCCAAGCGTTCCAGGATCTGTTCCGCCATGTCCGGCGTCTAACACAACAATAAACTTTTTATCCGTTGTCTCTACTTTCTTCGAAATGCGATAAGCCGAACCCAAAGTGAAAACCAATGCCACTAAAAAAATGTACAGTATTTTCTTAGGCATCTGCTTGAATGGTTTATTTTCTCGAATGTTTAGCATAGATTTGACACGTAAACGCAATTTAAACAAAACTATTTTTCTTTGTGAAGGCATGAACTTCCGACGCGCTCTAATTTTCACGTGTGTGGTGTTGATAAGCTCCTTATTGAACCCGCTGTTTGCGCAGTCAGATTCATTGTCGCCAATGCCTGTTGATACCCTTTATTTTTCTTCGGAAGAACAAGCCATGGAGGAGGTTCACTACTATGGCAAAGACAGTACCGTAATGGATTTGGTGAACGATCGCGTGTATTTATACGGATTGGGTTCCTACGTTACTTACGGAGATTTGGAGTTGAAAGCCGGATACATTGCGTTTTCCATGACCGATAACATTGCCTTCGCGAAAGGATTCAAAGACTCTTTGGGCGTGTATACGGGCAGACCTGTGTTCACGCAGGGAGAGACATCGTTCGAAGAAGATTCGTTGGGATACAATTTTAAATCGAAGAGGGGAATCAGCTATGGCGTGCGCACGGAAGAGTCCGACGCGTATTTGCACACGGCCATTTCGAAGATGCAGGTAGACAAGACCATTCATATTCGGAAAGGAAAATTCACGACGTGTTCGAATCCGAATCCGCATTTCCATTTTCAATTGTCGAAGGCCATTATTATTCCGAATGAAAAGATTGTGAGTGGACCGCTTTACTTGCAATTCAGAAAAGTGCCGGTCCCGCTTGGATTGCCGTTTGGTTTCTTTCCGAATAAAAAGGAGAGTACCTATGGAATTTTAATTCCTGGATATGGAAACGGAAGAGCGAAGGGATTCTTCGTTCAGAATTTGGGATATTATTTCCCCATTAACGATCACATTGACACGAAGCTGTTGTTCGATGTGTACACTGGCGGATCATGGAGCGTGAAGAACATTACGAATTATAAGAAGCGTTACAAGTATCAGGGGTCGTTCAATATTTCAAGAACCGTTAACAAGACGGGGTTCCGTGAATTGCCGAATTACATTCAGCAGTCGACTTTCAACATTCGTTGGAATCATTCGCAAGACCCGAAGGCCAGACCAAATGAATCGTTCAATGCGAATGTGAATTTGGGAAGCTCGCAGAATTTCAGAAATAACTTGAACGCTACGCAACAAGACTTCTTAACGAGCACGTTCAATTCGGCGGTGCAATGGTCGAAGTCGTTTCCTGGAAAGCCTTTCTCGTTGGCGCTTTCAGCGAATCATACGCAGAATACGCAGTCCCGATTGGTTCAGATTACATTGCCGTCTGCGGCGTTCAATGTTTCAAGGATTAATTTGTTGAAGAAGGTTTTTCCGAAATCTCCGATTGGAATTAACGCCTCGTTGAACACCGAGCAACAGCTTTCTGTCTATGAGCAGCAGTTCGGACAATTGACCATGAGTGAATTGTTGAACAAGGCAACGAGTGGTGTTCGCTTGAATAGCACCGCGAGTACTTCGTGGAAGTTGGGACAGTTTTTAACGTTGAATCCGTCTGCTACGTTCACGGGATATGGCACGTGGAGAGTTGTCTCTCCGATTAACGATGCCCAGTTGGATACAGTTGCTGGATTTAAAGCAGCAGGAAATTGGTCGACGCAGATATCGGCGGATACGCGCATATATGGAACTTTTGTGAGAAAGGGCGCGAAAAAGGTGAAAGCGGTTCGACACATGATTCAGCCGAGGGTAGGGTTTTCGTATACACCTTATCAAAATTTTCAGCAGTTTGGCTATTACGGGGTGAATGGCGAGTTCTTGGGGTATTCGGCGTTCGATGCGGCGCGCTTTGCACCCACGAGTTCTACGCAGACCGCAAACATGAATTTTTCAGTTAATCAGAATATTGAAGCGAAGGTTCGCGACGAGGCTTCGGCTAAGGTGTCGTATAAGAAGGTGAAGATCATTGATAGTTTTAGAACGAGCGCATCGCGCAATTTCATGGCCGATTCGATACAGTGGAGCAATGTGAATTTCTCGGCCTTTACATCGGTTGGAAAATTCTTAACCTTGAACTATTCGTCTTCTTACAGCATGTACGATCGCGATTCGTTGGGAAGGAAGATTGATACGTTTTTGAATGAATCGCGAAAAGGCATTGCGCGCATGGAGGGAACGAATTTGGCGATGGGAATTGTAGTGCGCAGCAAACAGGCGAAGCCAAGTTCTAATCAGACATCGGCTAATCCGGGTGTTACACCGCAGCAGCAGGAGATTCTTTCTACCAATCAAGCGTCGTTGATTGACTTCAATGTTCCTTGGAATTTGAGTGTGAATTACAATTTGCGCATGAGTAAGAAGTGGTTGGTTGATCAACAGCGCGACAGCACGATTTATACGCAAGCGGTAACCTTCATGGGCGATGTTGCCTTCGCGAAACGCTTGGCGTTGAGCTTCAACGGTGGCTACGATTTCAACGCGAAGGAAATGACCACGACGACTATCGGTCTGCACGTCGATTTACATTGCTGGGAGTTAAGCGCGAACGTAGTTCCGTTCGGACTTCGTCAGAGCTATTACATTCAGCTGAACATTAAATCGCCGTTGTTGCAAGATCTGAAGTTGCAGAAGCGCGGGAATTTGGGAGAGGACTATTTGCTCTACTAGTCCGAAGGACGAGGGCAACTGGCGTTGCGAGGGTCTTCGACGAGGGTTTAGTAACGTAGTTCTCACAACGTAGTTTCAACAACGCAGTTCTAACAACGTAGTTCAGACAACGTAGTTCCAACAACCTAGTTCCCTCGGTATCTCTTGAATCTATTTCTCTTTCTTCGGGCATCTGCTAAAAGACTCTTTCGATTGTCGTGTAACAATGTCCCCACTTGGTAGCTATGAAATAAGAGTAAAACAACCAAGGCAAAACCAATCAGAGCAAAAAAGATAATATGCCACGGTGACCAATTTAGGAGGTGTAGGAAATAGGAAAATCCAATGATGGCAGAGATTGAAGCTGGACACATGTTAAGTTGGAACTGGTAACGATCTATTAAGAAACTCATGTATTTCCTTCTGAGATTTTCA
>JBJOON010000146.1:0-4689 GCA_046051235.1 Bacteroidota bacterium | reverse complement strand
GAGAATCTGAGCGATATAGAACACATGCACAATTACTCTTTCGAGAAAGGAGATATTGCAGATGGAAAATTTGTGCACTCTCTTTTTGTCAAATATAATTTCACAGGGGTCATTCACTTGGCTGCTGAATCTCACGTAGACCGAAGCATCTCGAATCCAATGGAGTTTGTGCAAACGAATGTTGTAGGAACTGTTACGTTGTTGAATGCAGCACTATCGCACTGGAAAAACAATTTTAAAGGAAAACGATTCTATCATGTTTCTACTGATGAGGTATACGGGGAATTGCACAATCCCGAAGAGTTCTTCAGTGAACAAACCCCCTATGACCCGCGTTCGCCGTATTCTGCTTCCAAAGCGGCTTCCGACCATTTCGTTCGGGCATACGGAAATACGTACGGACTTCCAATTGTGATTAGCAACTGCTCGAACAACTACGGTCCGAATCATTTTCCAGAAAAATTAATTCCGCTCATCATTCACAACATCATTCATCATAAACCGCTTCCAGTATACGGAAAGGGAGAGAATGTGCGCGATTGGTTGTACGTAGAAGATCATGCACGGGCAATAGACGATGTTTTTCACAAGGGAAAAATTGGAGAAACATACAACATTGGTGGATTCAACGAATGGAAGAACATAGATGTGGTGAAGTTGCTTTGTAACATCCTCGATCGAAAATTAAATCGCGCAGTAGGTGAGTCTGAAAAACTGATTCGGTTTGTCACTGACCGAGCTGGACACGACTTGCGTTACGCCATAGATTCAACCAAGATTAGGAATGAACTGGGGTGGAAACCTTCGCTTCAATTTGAAGAAGGACTGGAAAAAACAGTTGATTGGTATTTGAGCAATCCCGAATGGTTAAACAACGTAACTTCGGGGAACTATCAGAATTATTACAACAGTATGTACGCGAATAGATAAACTTATGAAAGGAATTATTCTTGCCGGCGGCTCTGGTACACGTCTTCATCCGCTTACACTCGCAGTAAGCAAACAGCTCATGCCGGTGTATGACAAACCCATGATTTACTATCCGCTTGCTGTTCTTATGTTAGCGGGTATTCGTGAGATATTGATAATTTCTACTCCGCATGATTTACCTGGTTTTCGAAAATTATTAGGCGACGGTTCGCAGTTGGGCTGCATCTTCGAATATGCAGAACAACCCGAGCCAAATGGACTTGCTCAGGCTTTCGTGATAGGAGAAGAGTTTATTGGGAAAGACAAAGTAGCACTGATATTAGGCGACAATATTTTCTATGCAAGTGGTTTAAGTCAATTGCTTCAAGCATGTACACAAGTTGAAGGAGGAAAAGTTTTCGCCTATCACGTAAACGATCCGGAGCGCTATGGTGTTGTAGAGTTCGATTCAGAAGGAAAAGTAATTTCCATTGAAGAAAAGCCGTCAAAACCAAAAAGCAATTACGCTGTTCCTGGGTTGTATTTCTACGACAATTCTGTTGTGGAAATTGCCAAGAATCTCAAGCTTTCCGCTCGAGGAGAATACGAGATTACCGATGTTAATCAGGAATACTTGAAACGCGAACAGCTCTCTGTAAGTGTTTTCAATCGCGGCACGGCATGGTTAGATACAGGAACCTTCACTTCGCTCATGCAAGCCGGACAGTTTGTTCAAGTCATGGAAGAACGTCAAGGACAAAAGATTTCGTGCATTGAAGAGATAGCATACCGTATGGGATATATTAGTCGAGAGCAACTCTTGGTTTTGGCTCAGCCATTAATTAAAAGTGGGTATGGCACATATTTACTAAATTTAGTTCAATAATTCTTGAAAGTTCTGGTAATCGGTATCAGAATAATTTTAATGAAATAAAGAACAGAATGTGGCGTTAATTTGTACTCATTGAAAAGGCAAGGTTATTCATATCTTTTTCCAATTATATTAGGAATAATCGATTTCTTCGCGTTGTTGTGCGCTATTTCCTCGGCAACGTTGTTGAAGTTTTCAAAATTTCAATTCCATTTCAATCACGAAGAATATGTGGACTTCACTATTCTTGCTCCTTTTATGTGGACTTTGTTTGCTTCGCAAAGAAACCTCTATAAAATAGTACGTACTGATACCATAGATAAGCAAATTCGCAAGGTTTTATATGGGGTATTTATTTACTATGGCTATCTATTTATAATTGTTACGGCGTTAAATTTCGATGAGATTTCACGATTATGGCTTTTCTATTTTGTTTTTTTTCTAATTCCTTTTTTGCTACTAGGTAGAATTGGTTTTCACAAAGTAATTCTATTTTACAGAAGAAAGGGGGGTAATTATAGAACTGTAATCATTGTCGGCAATGATAGAATTTCTAAAGAACTTTATCATCATTTCAATTCTAACCTTGCCCTTGGGTACAAAGTTTTAGGGTATTTTAAGCCCTACAAGCAGGTAATAAATAAAGATGTATACTTAAACATGAATGATTTAGGCTATTCCGATTCTATAATTCAGTATTTAAAAGAAAATAAACCCGATGAAGTGTTTTGGAAAGTGGGTGGAGAAGAAGATCCGTTTCTTAAAGAAACTATTAATTATTGCGAAGATAATTTAATTCGATTAAAACTAATTCCAAATTTCGGAGTTCCGATATCTGGCAGACAGCCAAACATTGATTTATTCCGTGGTATCCCGCTGGTTACACTTAGAAGAGAACCTTTAATTTTGCCGACTAATTTGCTCTCGAAGAGAATTTTCGATGTTGTTTTTTCATTTTTAGCTTTAATCATATTGGTTCCTTTTGTTTTTCCATGTATTGCCATTTTAATTAAATTAAATTCAAAAGGCCCTGTGTTTTTTAAGCAGTTACGTTCTGGAGTGAATAATGAAATTTTTTGGTGCTACAAATTCAGAACTATGGTTGTAAATGTTGAAAGCGACCATCTTCAAGCAACAAAAGGTGATATGCGAATTACACGAGTTGGGAAATATCTAAGAAAGACGAGTCTCGATGAATTGCCTCAGTTTTATAATGTACTTTGCGGAGAAATGTCAGTTGTTGGACCTCGCCCCCACATGCTGAAACACACAGAGGATTACAGTACACTAATAAGTAAATTTCTTGTAAGACATTTTGCTAAACCGGGTATAACAGGTTGGGCGCAAGTTCACGGGTTGAGAGGAGAAACAGCAACTATTCAGGATATACAGAAAAGAGTGGAAGCTGATATTTGGTATGTTGAAAATTGGTCTTTGATACTCGATTTTCGAATAGTTTTTATGACAGTTCGAAATATGTTTTTAGGCGATGAAAGAGCTTTCTAACAGCGAATTATCTCTTTAGATAGACGGCGTATCGTTTGATAATTGAAAACAAATAATTGTCTGCTTTGCCGTAACGCGATTTTAAAAATTCTCTCGAAGGAAACAATCGGCCAATAGCAACAAAAATTCTTTTTATTTTAGGCAAATGCTCTGTTTCGAAAAAGATTTGTTCAGAAAAAGATTTTGTTGGTTTAATTTTTTTGCTTGGAATCAGATGATTCTTAAAATGCGCATAGCAACGCCATGTTTTTTCAGAATTTAATTCTGAAAGATTTAATTGAATTATTTTTTTTTCACCTTGAAGCACTTCTATAAGTGATACAATTGCAACATTCTCGTTCACGCAGTTGTATTTTTTAGACAATTCCAAAAACAGATTCCAAGATATTTTTTTTTCATTGTAGTAAAACTGAAGTTCTATCAACCAAATTAAATTCTGAGCTTCTTTTATTAAATGTTTATAACAATGAAAACAAAGATGAACAAATTCATAAGTGTTATTCAATTCAAATTCGTGGCTATTGTCTTTTTTCCGCGCTGTCTTCCAAAAGTCTAATACATCAATGCGTACATCACCCACCCTATTCAGCCCAATGTGAAAATCTATGAAATTTTGGTTTTTTTGATATTGAAATGGGCTGGGATTTTTGGTCCATTTTCTTATCCACTTATTTTCATCAACAACGTATTCAGCGTATCCAAATTCAAGGAATAGTGCACGCACCTTTGTACTATCTTCAGGCACAAACAATATATCAATATCGCTGAGGTGCCTGAGTCCTAAGTCCTTGTAAATTTCTTCGACCAATCGAATTCCTTTTAACGGAATGTAGGGTATCTCAGCACGATTTAGAATTTTTTTTAGGTCTGAAAATTCTTTAAGAATTACTATATTCTTGGCTAAAATTTTGTTGTAAACACGTGCAAGGAATTCTTTTGTTCCTTTTGGTATATTCATTTCGTTCTTCAGAACGAGGGAATGAAAGCACAGAGAGGCGAGTTTTGTTTGAAGTGCAATTTTCTCAAACAACGTCCAATCCTGTATTTGAGCGATAAGCTTGCTTATTTCTTGAATCTCAATCTCTGTCAGTTTTAGTTTGGCACATTTCAAAATCAGATGCGCTTCAGGCGAAATATCTTTCCAGAAATTTTCTTTTAAATTAGAAGTGATCATCAATTATTGTTTGAAAGAAGTTCTTCCTTGATTAAAGCAATCTTCTTCAATAACACGAATTGTGCTTCTGCAATTTCTGCGTCAGAAGAGACCTCCTTTCTCAGCGAAAAATAAAACTTAATTTTCGGCTCGGTTCCGCTTGGGCGAGCGCTAATCTTACTGCCGTCGATAAGAATGAATTGCAAGACGTCTGAACTGGGGTAGGGAAGGGTGCTCATTTCGCCTGAAA
>JBJOON010000145.1:0-4707 GCA_046051235.1 Bacteroidota bacterium | reverse complement strand
TAGTTGTTCCAGAACGCATTGCTGTCGTAATGAAACGACAAGTCTCCAGAAATAAGCAAGGTTGGTTTATTCGTCATCCAAGCCGCGCCAATGGCCGTGCTCGTAGAACCATCTATTCCCGCGACCCCTCTATTTCCGAAATAAGTTAGGTTTTTATTCTGATTGAAAAGCTGAATGTATCGAACAACAGAACTGTTACCCATTTGAAGATCTGTTCCGTATGGAATGGAATTCAAAATGGAATAAAAAACCGTCAGGTCAGAAAATACTGCGCTTGGAAGCCATGCATTTAATTGGTTGACTTGATTTTCTTGAATGGAAATCAATTCATTCTTCCATTCAGATTTACTTTCAATCTCGCTCAATGAACTGAAAAAATCTTGCGGAGTAAGATTGCATTGAACCTCGAGGCAATCGAAGGTGTCCATTGGCTTTTCGTTCACACCAACCTGAATATGATTCGGCTTTGCCTTTCTTAAAATTGCTTTAATCTTTCTTGAAATGATATTCGTTCCAACAGTAATCAACACATCTGGAGAGAGCATCTGCTGTGCGGTTCCCCCAAGACCCATAATCATTCGATCAATGCAAGGAAAGGCGTTCTCAATGTTCACATTGGCGTGCGTTTCCGTTAGGACAACAACTTGATTCAATTGATTGAAGGCTTCCAACTCTGCCGAAAAGTCTTTGTAAACATGCTGTCCAACCAACACCATTATTCTCTCGGCTCGCTGAAGTAATTCAAGACTTTGACCGATTTCCTTCAACACATCAAACGAATTTTCCTTCATTTCAAAATGAAAAGATGGAAGTTCGTCGCACGCGATTAATTCATACAAAGGCTCCTGAAAAGGAACATTCAAATGAACAGGACCAGTATTGGAAATCAGATACTGAAAGGTGTTCTGAATGATTTCTTTATTTTGAACAGAGCCTGCCTTTTCATCGGCAATCAAACACGCTGAAAAATCCGCATAATTCTGAAAGACATTGTTCTGTCTTATGCTTTGCCCCTCTCCTCTGTCTATCCACTCTTCAGGCCTATCCGCAGAAATGACTAACAATGGAATCCTTTGATAATAGGCTTCTGCAATGGCGGGAGCGTAATTAAGCAAGGCTGTTCCGCTTGTGCAAATCAACACCGTTGGCTTTTTCGATTGTTGAGATAGCCCCAAAGCAAAAAAAGCCGCTGATCTCTCGTCAACAATGGAGTAGGTTTCAAAAAAAGGAGTGTTCGCAATCGAAATACCGAACGGCGCATTTCGAGAACCTGGTGTTAAAACCACATCAGTTATGCCTGCGCTTTTCAGCGCACCCAAGATGTAGGAAACTACTTTTTTCGATGAGATTTTCATGCGGGCCACGAAGATAGAAACACCGCTACGAATGAATCGTTCAAAAATTAAAAAATTACGTTAGTTAACGACTCTGCCTTCCAACGCGTCTCTCGCGCTTCAAGCTCAGGAACGCTGCTAGCGGTAATTCCTGCACCAACAAACACATTCAATGTTGACTCGTTAAATTTCAAGCAACGAAGAATGACAAACACATCGACATCGTCGCCTTGCTCCAAACCAATAAGCCCCGTATAATACTCTCGATCGTGCTGTTCAATTTTTTGAATAAGCTCTTTTGCATTTTCTCTTGGAAGACCGCAAATGGCGGGGGTTGGATGAAGGGTATTCATTACATTCTTCCAAAGTCCTTTATACTCGAATGTAATTTCATTGCATAAGTGCTCGATTGAACCGGCATTTCGTGTGTGAAGATCGTGGCATTGAATATTCTCTGCACCCAAGACTTTTAATTCATGTTGAATAAATTCGGTAACCAAACGCTGCTCTTCCACTTCCTTATTTCCCCATTCTTCAGGACTGCCCGACTTCCTTGTTCCGGCTAAACTTATGGTTGAATAAGCACTTCCTCTTTTTCTAAACAACAACTCTGGTGTTGCTCCTACCCATTGAGCGTTATTCTCATCTGTGAAAGCGAATACCGCTGCATTGGGGAATTTCTGATTGAAGACGCTGAAAATACTATCGACCGTATTTCCTTCATTCTTGAAAGGTAAAATTCGACTCAACACAATTTTCTTCGTACTCGAGTCCTTCAATTGAGAAATCGCTTGTTCAACTTGTGCGGCGTATCCTTCATCTGAAGTGGGCGCATCTATTTCTCCCCGAAATTCACTTCGAACAACAAAAGTCCTCGAGGGCTCTGCGCTTTTTTCAAGATCAGTCTTAGGAAGACGCAAACGAATGATACTCATTTGGGATATTTCACCATTACTGTTAAACGAGCTATAGCAATTAAGTTCCCAACATGATCTCGGATCTTTACATCCCAGACCTGTGTAGACCTTCCCAAGTGTATTGGTTCTCCCTCTCCGTAAACAAAATCCGTTGTGGCCGATTTTAAATGATTAATATTAAGTTCTAGTCCGACTGCAGTTCCACCTTCATTCTTCACTGCCTCGTAAGCACCAATGCTACCAATGGTTTCAGCAAGAACAGCACTCGCGCCCCCGTGCAGAAGCCCAAACGGCTGAATAGTGCGCTTATCTACCGGCATTCTTGCCTCTACCCGACTGGGTTCGTTTTTCAAAATTTCGATCCCCAAATGCGAGATCATATTTTCCGGATGGAATTTATGTTCCATAGAAGTAATTTGCGTGCAAGGTAGTATAAATTTGCGGTGTGAAGAATAACCAAGAGACGTATCGATTATTGATTGCCGAGGATGAAAATTCCATTGCAAAAACCTTAAAGCTCAATTTCGAATTGGAGGGTTTTGAAGTCCATGTTGAGTCGAACGGATTAGCTGCTTTAAAAAACGCTCAAGAAAAATTCTACGATCTTATTATTTTAGATGTAATGCTTCCAGAAATGGATGGCATTACTATTTGCGAATCGCTTCGTTTAGGGGGCAACCATACGCCAGTGCTATTTCTTTCGGCTAAAGGAACAGGAAAGGATAAAGTTGAAGGGTTGAAGGTTGGAGGCGACGACTACTTGGCCAAACCTTTTGAGTGGGAAGAACTTTTGCTTAGAACCAAAAAGCTTATCGTTCGAAAATCAGATGGGCACCGCACCATTGAGGACCTTGAGACATTTGCTATTGGTCCTTGTACCATTCATTTCAATAAATACGAAGTAGAGACACCGGAAGGTATTCACGCCATTACAAAAAGAGAAGCCATGTTGCTTCGACTGCTAATTTCGAAACAAGGTGAAGCAGTTAGTCGGGAAGAGATCTTGGAGAAAGTTTGGGGATATGATACAGTGACTCATAACCGAACCATTGATAATTTCATCTTAAATTTCAGGAAGATTTTCGAGTCGCATCCCAATGCTGACAAGCGTTTTTTATCTATTCGCGGAGTCGGGTATAAATTTCTTTAAAAATATTAGGCAACCTTGCCTTTGACATATCGTCTTACAGTTGGTTACGCAGTCCAAGCTGCGTGTTGGTTTCAAAATTCCCTTGCAGGTTTACGGAAAAGGCTTTCAATTTTTGAGAGCCTTTTTTGTAGAAGACCTTTTCTAAACGAATACTTAACGACCATGAACAAACTAAAATTAGCTTTGGCAGCTGTTGTAATCAGCACTGGATTTGCCTCTTGCAGTTCAATAACAAAATCTTTGGGACACCAGGGGAAATTCAACCCATGCTTTTTCAGCGACAAGAAAGGAACCATTCGTCCGTACCAATCGAATGAAGATCGTGTAACTGAACATTACCATTTCAGAAACCCAATAGAGAAAAAGTAATTATTGCGGAATGTAAACGAGCTTCTTCGTTTCGAAGAATTCTTGCGAAAAGTAACCTGCTAAGTCGAAAAGTTCAGCATGCTTTTTCAGCGACTTAAGTTCTTCTTTCAGATCTCCACCTTTCAAGCAAATTAAGCCATTCGGAATTCCATTCTGATCGGCTTTTTTGTATTTGCCTTTGGTCCACATCAGGAGCTCTTCGGCTGGGGCCACTGCGCGACTTACCACAAAATCGAATTGTCCTTTTACAGATTCAACTCTTCCATGAAGTGTTTTCACATTTTTCAATCCTATGAATTCAATGGCTTCGTTTACGACCATGATTTTCTTACCAATACTATCTACGAGTAGGAATTCCGTTTCTGGATTTGCGATAGCCAAAGGTAGGCCAGGGAAACCGCCACCCGTTCCCAAATCAAGCACATGTGATTTGGGTGTGAAAGGCAAAAACTTGAAAATGCTTAAACTGTGCAGGACATGGCGCTCCACAAATTCAGAAGTATCCTTTCTAGAAACCACGTTAACGCGTTGGTTCCAATCTAAAATGACTTCTTCCAATTTCTGAAATTGTTCCCATTGCACTTTTGTGAATGTGAAGTATGGTTCTAGTTTTTCTCTTATCGACATTAAAAATTCCCCTTTGTTGTTTTCATTAATTCAAACATGAAATCGCGTGCACGGAAGAGCTGTGCTTTTACCGTTCCTAAGGGTAATTCTAAAATCTCAGAGATTTCCTCGTAAGACTTTTCTTCAAAATATCTCAACTCGATCATTTTTCTATAATGCGGCTTGAGTCCCTCTACTATTCCACGAAGGGCCAAAACACGTTCCTCCCTTTGCAAGCTCTCCGCCGGATCTGGACGATCATCACTAATAGGAATCTCATACTCATCTCCCTCCTCCTTCCTACCCACTTGATGGATGGAAGTAGCCTTGA
>JBJOON010000144.1:0-4760 GCA_046051235.1 Bacteroidota bacterium | reverse complement strand
TCTGTGTCTCATTGTTTCTTTCACTCATTGAGTTAATTAATTCAACGCGTTCATTGGAAATTGAGTTAAGCGATATGGCGGGATTGGAAGATAGTATTTTGGATTATTTGAAGAAGATGATTAAGTAGACCGCTTCGCGGATGACACAACACGTTGTGATGACCGCTTTGCGGATGACGCTCCGCGATGACACTTCGTGATGACCCGTTAGCGGATGATAACGACCGAACCTGTTAGTTCAATGGGTTCGGAGAAAGAAGAGGTGATGATTCGTAAAGTCCAGTTGTAGCCATCTATTTGCGCGTAGTAATCGTTTCCGAAAGCATTACCAATCCACGCTTGTTCAGGATCTTGTGAATAGAAGATGCGTTCACCGTTTCGATTGTAAATTCCAAATTCATATTGAATTTCATTCAAATTGAATCCCGAGAGGACTGGGAAGAACACATCGTTCAGGCCGTCGTCATTGGGCGAGAATGAATTCGGGACAAAGACCATTTCTTCTCGATTGACGAAGACGGTGTAACAAACTGAATCTGCACATCCGTATTGATTGCTCACTTCCAAGCATGCTTCAAATGAACTACCTATGGTTTCATTGAAGGTGTATTGAGCATCTATATTGCTTGATGTTGCACCATTGATGTTCCATTGATTGGTTGTGTTTCCAAAAGACAAATTTGAAAATTCCACAATTGGATTATTCAATGAAGGTGTGATAGGCGTCCATTGAAAAGCCGCTTCAGGATATAAATCAACACACACCATGTCTGTAATCGAAACTGTATTTGAACAACCGTTACCATCAGTTGATGTTAAAGCAACAGTGAAACATCCAGCAGATTCAAAATTGTAATTGAAACTTCCACACCCATTTCCAACGTTCTGACCATCGATGCTCCAAACGCAACTCGAAAGAGTTGAGGCAGATGAGTTGTTGAATAGCACATTCAAGGGCGCACATCCTGTTGTTACATTCGAAGTAAAATTGAATTGAGGAAGGGGTACCACCTGAACACTCAACGTATCTGCTCCGCCGCAACTTCCTTCGATGGTATAAATCGCTTGAAATGTCCCTACTCCGAGGGCTGCTGGACTTACCGTTCCACTCAAATTAACAGCGTTTCCACTCCATGTTCCGCCAGCATTTGCAACTTGAAGTTGAACCGGGCTTCCATTTATACACAAAGGAACTTGTGATGAAATTGAAGCGTCTAATGCAGCTGCAACAGAAATGCTCAAGGTTGAAGGTGAAGTGCAATAGTTATCGCTGTCGAACGTAATCAGTGTGCTTACATTTCCTCCCGCTGAGATTGGCAGAAACAATCCTGTTGTTGTATTGGTTACTCCCAATCCAACCCATACACCTGGCTCATTCGGAGAACTCAAATCGAATGCAGCATCGGAAATACAAAAGGGTCCTGCTGGATTTATTATTGATGGTGAAAGTGCATCTACAACCACATCAAGGGTGTATGAGGAAATACATGCTCCCAAGCCCACTTGACAAGTGTATGTGCCAGAGGCCAACGGTGTTACCGAAGAAATACTTGGATTTTGATTTAATGAAGAAAATAAATTCGGACCACTCCAAGCATAGGCGGCACCTGCGACATTCGTCGCCGTCAGATTCAAATCACTTCCTTCACACAAAGGTGAATTCGAGCTGATTGACGCATTTGGATAATCATTTACCGTAATCGTTATTGAAGAAGTTTGTGAACACCCATTGATACTCGCGTTTGCGACATAAGTAGTGGTCATCGTTGGAGTTGCAATGACTACATTGCCAATACTTGTATTTAGCGTTGGATCTGCATTCCACACATAATTGGAACTACCACTTGCATTCAGTGCTGTTGATTCGCCTATGCAAACTGACAAAGAAGTAGCCGTTAATGTTAAGACGGGGTCATTCGGTGAAGGAGTTATTGTGTAGGTATACAATTCCGGAGTTCCGCATTGACCAAGATCTGTAACGGCCATTGTATATTCTCCAGGTTGAAGATTTCCAAGATTAGGAGTTGTATTGGTGGTGCCTAACCACTCATAGGCAAATGGGCCAATTCCACCTGAAACAGCAACATCTATGGAACCGCTTGTCCCGCAAGACGGTTGAACAACCGTTGGAGCTGCGTTTAAAGGAATGAATGTTGAGTTTGTTGTACCGGGGGTAGGTGCAGTTGACCCTGTTAACCAATTGTCTTGACCATCACACTCGCGGTATATCGATTCACCGTCGTTATTGGACTGTCCGCTTACTGAACTAAAAACAGGGTCCGTAGCAGATAGATTAATTGTAACGTTCGAACAACCTAAGTTGTTTGCTGTAGTAAATGACGGCGTTTGGGCGAATTGACCTCCACCCCAAAAAAGTCCATCGAGAATAACTCCATTCTCATTTGTAAAAGCCAATTGCTCCGAAGAGTTTGTAAATATTCCAACTTGTGAAGCAGGTCCAGAGGTGCAGCCACATGCACCCAAATCGAGGTTCAGACTTACTCCTGAATTCGCAGAGCCAATAACAAAAAAACTGTAGGGTTGAATAATCGTTCCCGGCGGAAACGTAACTCCGAAATCGCCATCTGTCAAAATGAAACAGGAAATATCTTGCGGAGTGTTACACGTGTTATATAGTTCCACCCACTCTGCCGTGCTCGGCGTGCAACCTCCGTCGCATGCCCCCGCGGCATTCACCATAACCTCATTAATGACAATGCATTGGGCATTCGCGAAAAGCGACGAAAGAATAAGCACGAACACCGAACCTATTTTTTTTCCCAAGCTGTTTCCCATTGACAAATTTTGCAACAGCGAAAGTACGTCTGAAACATGCATAACCACGTAGTATTGAATCATTAATTCTAGCCTTTCAATTGACAACATTCATCCTTGATTGTGATCTGCCTCAGGAGGCTTATTCATCAATAAAATGAAATTTGATTCAACAAATAACACATACCATTATGTCAGCACACAACACCTTCCACATTTTCAAGAATGAATAACGAACAGAGTATCCGATTGAGAAAAGTCATTCGAAACTTACAATGGTTTGAATATCCATTCGGACATTTTCATATTACAAAGAATAAATTCATTTATTGAAGCTGGACAATCGCGATTGATAAAGGTTCAATCCGAAAAAAAATGGAATTTATACTATTGGTTTAACCATGAAAATCGGCTATACTTCAGGAGGGTGTTTGAATACTTAAAAGATAAAAAAAATGGAACAGTACTCAAAGAGTGCTGTTCCATTTCAAATAAGATAAAAAGTAGAATTAATCCACTTTCTCAACTTTGATTAACTCCACTTCAAAAATCAAAGTAGAGAATGCTTCAATCTTTCCTTGGGCTCTTGAGCCGTATGCCAATCCTTGAGGAATGTAAAACGTATACTTAGAGCCTTCAGTCATCAATTGCAATCCTTCAGTCCAACCAGGGATAACTTGGTTTAATCCAAATGTTGCCGGCTTACCACGATCAACTGAACTGTCGAAAACTACTCCGTCGATGGTCGTTCCATGGTAGTGCACGGTAACTTTATCGTTTTTATCCGGAGCAATACCTGTTCCTTCGACATTCGATTTGTACTGCAATCCGGAAGATGTTGTTTTTACACCAGCCTTCTTTCCGTTCTCAACAAGAAAAGCTTCACCACGTTTTTTGTTCATCTCACTTTTCTTTTGAGAATTCTTGCGAACCTCTGAATTGATTATTCCTGTTGCCTTGTCTTTGTCCAGTTTCGCAGCACCTGCTTTACTATCGACGATAGCTTGCATGATTAACTCGTCAGACAAATTCTCAAATCCAGCACTCTTCGCATTCTCTATAACCGAAAGTCCGAAAGCGTAAGACAAACTGTCTTCATGAGTAAGCAAGGCCTTTGTATCTAACTTTCCTTTTTTCTTTTGAGCGAAAGTCGCAGTTGACAGTGCGACTAAAGCAATGCAAATAGCTAAACGTTTCATAATTCTTAATTCGCGGGTTTAATCTCTACAATTTCCATTTCGAAAATAAGTGTTGCGAACGGAGGAATAACTCCACCGGCACCTTGTTCTCCGTATGCCAAGTTCTGCGGAATATACAATTCGTATTTTCCACCTGACTTCATCAATTTCAAACCTTCTCCCCATCCAGAAATCACTTGTCCTGCGGTAATTGTGATAGGTTCATTTCTTTCATAAGAACTATCGAATACTTTTCCGTCTACCAAAGTCCCTTTGTAATGAACCACGATGGTATCGTTGTCGTCTGGAGACAATCCAATTCCTTCACGAATAACTTTGTATTGCAATCCAGATGCTGTAGTTATTACTCCTGGCTTCGCACCATTTTCCTTTAAAAAACCTACTTCTTTTTCCATTGTTTTCGTTGCTTTTTCTGATTCTCTTCTTGCTAAAATTCCTTGAATGTATGGATCAACCATTTCATTCGGAAGTTGATTGACCTTGTTTGCGTGATCCAAAACCGCCTGACCCATGATGCTTTCATTCAGACCTTCAATGCCGCTTGTAGCAATATTATTAGCGATGCTAACACCGATGGCGTATGACAAACTATCACTTTCATTCTTTAATACAACCGTAGATTTCTTCGGTTCATCCTTTGGCTTTTTCTTTTTATCTCCTTGATCCATTGCGTTCGAACTCAACACCAATAAGCTCGCTCCAAGAAGTACAATATGTTTACGTTTCATTGAAATTTATTTAGGCATGCAAGATAATCAGATTCTAACTTCATTCATGTATTTTTGA
>JBJOON010000143.1:0-4979 GCA_046051235.1 Bacteroidota bacterium | reverse complement strand
GCGTCAACAACTACAACGCGAACAAAGCGTTCGTACGAAGAAGCACTTGACCATCGAAGAAATTGGTCGTCGTATTGCTCTTGGAGATTTCAAAGAATTGAACTTGATTGTAAAAGGAGACGTAGACGGTTCAGTAGAAGCGTTGGTAGACTCATTGCAAAAGTTGAGTACAGAGAAGATTCAAGTAAGCATTATTCACAAAGGTGTGGAGTTCGTCCAAGTCAGAGTGCGCGTAAGATTGCAGAAAACGAAGAAATTCAAATCAAGCTATACTCGATTATCTACAAGGCTATCGAAGAAATTAAAGAGGCCATGGAAGGTATGTTGTCTGCACGCATTGAAGAGCAGATCACAGGAACTGCAGAGATTCGTGAAGTATTCAAGATTACGAAAGTGGGAACTATCGCGGGTTGCTTCATGCTAGAAGGAAAGGTAAATCGCAACAGCCGTGTCCGCGTTATTCGCGATGGTATTGTTGTGTACACCGGACACCTCGGTTCTTTGAAGCGCTTCAAAGATGATGTGAAGGAAGTAGTGAAAGGATACGAGTGCGGATTGAACATTGATAAATTCAACGACATCAAAGTGGGCGACTTAGTAGAAGCCTTCGAAGAAGTTGAAGTAAAACAAACTTTATAATTAAAAGAGAGCCGAAAAGGCTCTCTTTTTTATTCCGAATTAATAGAACGAAACCATGGCAAAAATTAGTAACAAGGCGCCGAAGAACGCCGACGTAGTCGTAACTCTTTTCAATAAAAAAGAAGTTAAGAAATTGAAATTGGAAAAGGCGCAATTGACTTTTCTTGAAAGTGAAATCAACGTAAACCGCAACACAGTTTTAATGCCTTCATTAACCGAGAAACATTTTTATGTTGCGGTAGATGGAGCGTGGAATGCAGATGCAAAAGAGGGTATGCGTAAGACAGGTGTTGAAATTCAAGTAGCGGTTAACAAAACAAATCTTGAATCACTTCACATCATTAACCAAAGTTCTTTTGAAAAAGCTGCTTGGTACTTGGCTGAAGGCGCTGCCTTAAGTAATTATCAATTCTTGAAGTATTTCAAAGAAAAAGAGAACAAGAAAAACACCCTTTCGAAGATCTTTGTTACCGATACTACCATTAGTGAAGGTGAGTGGGTAGAATTACAAGGAATCATTCAAGGAACAGAATTGGCCCGAACATTAGTTAATGAGCCAGTGTCTTACTTGACTGCGACTCAATTTTCTGCCGAGATGACCAAGGCTGGAAAAGTAGCTGGATTCAAAACGCAAGTTTTAAATAAGAAGCAAATTGAAGCACTTAAGATGGGTGGACTTCTTGGTGTGAATAAAGGCAGTATTGATCCGCCTACATTCACAATCATGGAGTACAAACCAAAGAACGCGAAAAACAAAAAGCCAATTGTTTTAGTTGGAAAGGGTGTGGTATTCGATACAGGTGGATTAAGCTTGAAGCCAACACCAGGTTCAATGGATGAGATGAAATGCGACATGGCGGGTGGAGCTGCTGTAGTAGGCGCGATCTATGCGATTGCTGCAAACAAGCTTCCAGTTCACGTTGTGGCTTTAGTTCCTGCAACTGACAACCGTCCAGGCGGAAACGCATTGTGTCCGCAAGACGTAATCACCATCAGCGATGGAACGACTGTTGAAGTTTTGAATACAGACGCTGAAGGAAGATTGATTCTTGCAGATGCGTTGGTTTACGCGAAGAAGTACAAGCCTGAATTGGTAATAGATTTAGCAACATTAACCGGTGCTGCTGTGCGTTCAATTGGAACCTACGCAAGTGCGGTTATGGCTACTGCCGATCAAAAGGTGGTAAACAATTTAATGGATAGCGGTTTCGAAGTTTGGGAGAGATTAATTCAATTCCCAATGTGGAAGGAATACGGTGAAGAGATGAAGAGCGATGTTGCTGACTTGAAGAATTTAGGTGGTGCCTTTGCTGGACAAATCTCTGCTGCGAAATTCTTAGAGCATTTCACAGACTACCCATGGATTCACATTGATATAGCGGGGCCAGCTTATCAAAACAAAGTAGATGCCTACCGCACCAAAGGCGGAGTAGGAGTAGGTGTTCGTTTGTTGTACGATTTCATTAAAAAGAATTACGCTAACTAAACCGAATAATCATTCGGTTTGAAAACCATTTGAAAATGGAAAGAGTGAAAGTTGGTATTAGCTGTGGCGACATGAACGGTGTGGGGTTGGAAACAGTCCTAAAGGTGTTCTGCGATGCACGCATGCTCGAACACATTGTTCCAGTCATTTATTCGCATGCTGAAATAATTAAGCAAACGAAGCGCATTGGTGGAATGGAAGAGTTCACCTATCAGAATGCGACAACAGCAGCAGAAGCCGTTGCGAAAAAAGTAAATTTGGTGAATTGCTGGAAGGAGTTTAAAGGAGATATTGAGTGGGGGAAGCCAACAGCTATTGGCGGAGAGATGGCGCGCAGAAGTTTAGAAATGGCAGCAAGTGATTTGGCTTCGAACAAAATAGATGTCTTAGTAACTGCTCCTTTCAATAAAGACAATGTTCAAAATGCAGAGTTTAAATTTCCAGGACATACCGAATATCTAGCGAAAATGGCAGGTACAGAAAAGGTTTTAATGTTCTTGGTGAGCCCGGCTTTAAAGATTGGTATTGTAACCGGACATGTTCCATTGAAGGACGTAAGCGCAAGTATTACGAAAGAAAAAATCACAGAGAAGTTGGTGCTTATGCGAGAAAGTCTTGAACGTGATTTTGGTGTGGCAACTCCACGTATTGCCGTTCTAGGGTTGAATCCGCATGCGGGCGATAACGGCTTAATTGGAACAGAAGAAAAAGAAATTATTCTTCCTGTTGTTCGTGAGCAAATGGAAAAAGGATTTCAAGTATACGGTCCATACGGAGCAGATGGATTCTTTGGTACTGGCGCTTACAAGCAATTCGATGCTGTGTTGGCCATGTATCACGATCAAGGTTTGGCTCCTTTCAAAGCATTGGCATTCGATAGTGGTGTAAACTTCACTGCTGGGCTACCTATCGTAAGAACTTCGCCAGATCATGGTGTTGCTTATGATATAGCTGGAAAGGGAACGGCAGATGAATCTTCGTTACGCGCAGCAATTTTCACTGCAACGGATATTTTCTTGAAGCGAAAAGAGTATCGCGGTTTCGCGAGTAACCCTTTGCAAAAGCAAGACATTAAAGAGAACAGAGAAGACCGTCGCGAATGAGAGTGAAAGTCTTGGTTATTGGGCATACGCATGAACCTTATGTTAAGGAAGGAATAGCGCGTTACACCAAAAGACTTCCACATTACTGCACGTTCGAATATGTTGAATTGAAAGACATTTCGTCGAAGGGTTCAACAACGGATATTCAAAAAAACAAAGAGGGTGAACTTATTCTAAAGCAACTGAAGACTGAAGATTTTCTGTGCTTGTTAGATGAAAAAGGTAAGGCCTTCACTTCTGTAAATTTCGCGAAGCACATCGAGAAGAAGCAACTTGCAGGAACCAAATCATGGGTGCTTGTGATTGGCGGTGCACATGGATTTTCTGACGATGTCTATGCTCGAGCGAACGAACAAGTTCGATTGTCTGACATGACTTTTCCGCACGACTTGGTGCGAATTGTTCTAGTGGAACAATTGTACAGAGCCTTCACCATTATTCGTGGCGAAGGATATCACCATATTTAATTAAGACAACTTCGAAAGCGCTGCTTCCAAAGAAGCAATCGATTGAGATACATCTTCGTGAGAAGCTGTCCCAACGCTTAGTCTGTACCAAGTAGAATCGTCAGACGCGCCGAACGCACGGAAAGGAACAATGGCCACTTTCGCTTCATTCAAAATGTACGATGTAATGTCCCCCGTGTTTTCAAGTACGTTTCCATCTACTGTTTTCTTTCCAATTAAATTGAATTGAACCGTGAGATAAATAGCAGCTGCTGGCGGAATTGCACGAACCGCAAATCCTTTTTCTCGCAGGCTTTCAAAGCCAGCGTAGAAGCCGTTCAAGCGCATTTGTAACTCTTCTTTGATCCAAGTCAAATAGTTGTCGAGCAACGAAATGTTTTGCAAATATCTTCCTGCTGCAATCTGTTCTGGACGTGGCGCCCAAGCACCTACGTGACCAAGAATGCTCTTCATTTTATCAATGATATACTCAGGGCCAAATCCCCATCCAACACGAACACCAGTAGCCGCAAGTGATTTCGAAATGCCGTCTACGAAAACGGTGTACTTTCTCATTTCAGGACGAAGCGTAACCGGGTCGAAGTGTTGTGTATCTCCGAAAGTAAGCAACGAATAAATCTGATCGTACATGACATACAACGGTTTTTCATTCGCTCCGCGTTTCGCGTTTTCTTCCAACACCATATCGCAAATGCTTTCCAATTGATCTTTTGAAAATACTGTTCCCGTTGGGTTAAGCGGAGAGCAAAGCGCCAACAAAGAAGCACCTTGAATGTGTTCCTTCAACATATCTGCATTCGGCATGAAGTTGTCATCAGGAAGTGTTTCAACGAACACTTGATGTGCGTGTGAAAGATGCGTGTAGTGGTTGTTGTTCCAAGATGGAACGGGGAAAACAACTTTGTCTCCTGGATCAACGATAGCTTGGAAGATGGCGTAAATGATAGGACGCGCACCTCCGGCTACTAATATTTCTTCAGCAGAATATTCAAGGCCTTGTTTTTCTTTAAGCAACTGAACAACCGCGTTACGCAATTCAACCACGCCGTTCGCAACAGGGTAGTTGGTTAGGTCTTCATTATAACAATCAATAATGAACTGTTTCAGTTCAGCGGGAATCGGGAAAATTTGTGGGTTGAAATCACCAATGGTGAAGTTATATATCTTTTCTCCTTGAAGAATTCTATCGCGAATTTCTCCGCCTAGTTTAATGATTTCAGAACCAATAAGATTCTCTGCCATTTGCGAAACACGCAAGTTTAGCTTTTCTTGCTGAAGGGTAGC
>JBJOON010000142.1:0-5519 GCA_046051235.1 Bacteroidota bacterium | reverse complement strand
TACAGCTCCGCTTAAATCAGCTGTAAATTGTTTTTGGGTAAATGTACTGAAGTAACTAGGGTTGATTCTTAACCTAAGCAGATAAGCATATACATCAAATAGACCACTTTTAAAAGGATCATTGTAATAGCCCCAAACAGGAACTTTGTTGTCTAGTCTACAATTTTCATTAACAGAGCCATTGGCACAAGTATTAATTGAAAAGGGGAAACCCAATTCACCAAACTGCCAGATCATCTTCGGACCAGGTATTGGAAGCAATAAGCAATGAGCCAACTCTTGTCTTTTTAAAGCTGTATTTAAATTAGTAATGTTGTAAGAACCGCTGCTCGCACCGTAAAGTAGATTCTTGTACATCATACGCTCTTCATCATGACTTTCGGCATAGGTAACCAAGTGAGCGTTGTTCCAACCTCTGTTTTGGTAACTACCCCAAGAGAAGTTCGAGGAATAACCCATTGAACCTTCCATGTACTCATGATTCAAATTTCCCCAAAACATCATTCCGTTGTTGCTTAAAACAGTTTCTTCGCTGTTGTCTGCGAAGTGCTCTAAGATTGCGTACGAACCTGGTTCAACGGTTTGCATATGAGAATAGTAATCGTTCCAAATATTCACACGACTTTGATCGTAAGCTCCCCATGCCCCTATGTTACCAAGTGTGTAATTTTGGGTGAATCCTTTAGATAAATCGAAACGGTAACCATCGATGTGATAATTCTGCATCCAATGTGCAATAACGCGTTTAGTGAAATTCTTCGTTTGAAGACTTTCGTGATTGAAGTCATATCCAACATTGAAATCGTGTTTCGGAGTAGGGTTGAACCAAGGGTTATTCGCGGTTGGCTGTCCCCATTGACCAGCACTTGCATCGAAATACATTCGAACCATTGGGTTTTGTCCAAAGCTATGGTTCAGTGCAATATCTAGAATTACTGCTATTCCACGATTATGCGCCTCGTTAACGAATGTCTTCAAAGCCTCGGCACTGCCATAAGCTTTATCCGGAGCGAAGTAGAAAGATGGATTGTAGCCCCAACTGTCGTTTCCTTCAAACTCATTAATTGGCATTAACTGAATAGCAGTAACACCAAGGTTTTCCAAATAATCCAATGAATCAGTCAGTGAAGCATAAGTTCTGTCTTCAAGGAAATCGCGAACCAATAATTCGTAAACAACGAGTTTAGTCTTTGCTGGACGAACGAAACTTTGGTCGGTCCAATTGAATACAGGAGGATCTGTTCTGAAGACAGAAACAGGCTCTGATGTCAATCCATTTGGATAGTCAATCAAGTTCGGATAAGTCGTTTCTGGAATCCATCCGTCATTCCAACCATCTAATATTTTTTCAGCGTATACATCCGCGACGCGCATTCCTTCCATATTGATGTAATACTGAAAACGATATTCAGTACCCGGAGATAAATTTGGAATATCCAACCAATAGGTATTTCCATCTGGAGTGCGATTCATGAGGTAATTCAAATCCAACTGCCAATTATTGAAGTCACCTATAACAAAAACGAAACTCTTGTTGGGAGCATACAATTGCAAGCGAACACTGTTTGAAGAAGTAATGTTGATGCCGTCAATGGTTCCCGCTGGCGGAGTAGCAACGGAGATCGATGGAAGAATAATAACAATTTTTTCATCAGTAATGGTAGTCGCACCATTCACAGCGGTCATAGAAATAACATATTCACCAGCAAGACTCTCACTAAAATTGTAGTTTAAAGTCGTTACGCCGTTACCAGATGCAACTTGAGCTCCGTTAACAGAAATGGTGATATTCGATGCAACAGATGAATTCGCTATAACAGGAACTGCTTGAAAGGCATCTACAATTTGAGATTCCGCTGCAGGCTGAGAAAGGGAAGCGTTGAATCCTGGAGGGTAAATGGTTAGGAATATATCACTTCCATCTGCATTTCTACCTACCACAGAACCTGTAGCATTTCGAAATACAAACATCATTTTTGAAACAGTTTCACCAACATTCAAATTGTAAAAAGTTGAGGGAGTAATAACAATCTTATGAATGTTATTTCCCATTGGTGTCATCAGAACCGAAGCGTCTGCAGTTCCCCAATTTCCTACTGTATGCTGCCAGTCGTTCGGTCCAACACTGTTACTTGTTATTACTCCTCTATGCGCATAAATTGGGGTGTAACCCGAAAGGTCTCCGTTCCCTGATGTGGCATCATAGAATACAGTAATCTGATCTGTCTGTGTAGGAAAAGCAGGCGTAGACGTTAAAATCTGCGCTTCAATTCGGAAGCTAAAAAGAGAAATGAATAGCACGAAAAAAATTAGTCCTTTCTGTTTCATAAATAAGGTAGTTAGTTCTCCAAATATAGGAAAGTGTACTTAGTACACAACCTCTAATGAAATTTTTTCGAAAAATTGATGTTTCTTTGTGCCTCAAATCATTCTTATGCAACTTCTCGACGGCCTCGCACTTTCAAAAACCATTAAATCTGAGATTAAGCAAATTGTTTCTGAAAGAGTAGTCAACGGCTTCAAGCGTCCGCATTTGGCTGCTGTACTCATTGGTGAAAATGGAGCGAGTGTCACTTACGTAAATGCTAAGGTTAAGGCTTGCAAAGAAGTTGGATTCGAGTCTACACTTGTTCAATTGAGCGACAGTTGCACGGAGGAGGAAGTAATGAACACCATTCATGCTTTGAATACAAATGATGCCATTGATGGTTACATCATTCAACTTCCACTACCGAAACACATCAATGAAAAAAAGGTCTTGATGGCTGTTGCCCCGAGCAAAGATGTGGACGGATTTCATCCGGAATCAGTTGGAAAAATGATGCTGAACCTGCCGACATTTCTTCCGGCTACTCCAATGGGAATTATTACTTTGTTGGAAAGAAACAACATTCAAACTTCGGGAAAACATGCGGTTGTGTTGGGAAGGTCACACATAGTTGGACTGCCAGTTTCTGTGTTACTTCAGCGGAATCACACATTTGGAAACTGCACAGTAACCCTCTGTCACAGCAAAACAAAAAACGTGGAAGAGATTTGTCTATCGGCCGATATCATAATCGCTGCAATTGGTCAACCGGAATTTCTTAAGGGAAATATGGTGAAGGAAGGTGCAGTTGTGATTGACGTAGGAATTACGCGTGTGTTGGATGCCTCTAAGAAAAGTGGATTCAAACTTTTTGGAGATGTAGCATTTGATGAAGTAGCTCCGAAATGCAGTTTTATTACGCCCGTTCCAGGTGGAGTAGGACCTATGACCATTGTGTCGTTGATGCAAAACACCTTGTTAGCTGCGGAAGGTAAGCGCGCTGTATAATTCGACCGCTTGTTTAGCTTCAAGTACATCGTGGACACGCAGAATAGATGCGCCTCTGTCTAATGCGAAGGCATTCAAGGCTGTCGTTCCATTCAAACTTTCTTCAGCGGTTGTTCCCAATGTTTGTTGAATCATTTTCTTTCTTGAAACTCCAACAAGTATTGGAAGTCCAAATGATTTGAAACGCTCCATATTTTGAAGAAGATCAAAATTATGCTCTTTGTTTTTCGCGAAACCGAAACCCAAGTCAAGAACAATTTTCGAAATCCCCAATTGATTTAATCTTTCAATTTCCATATGAAAATAGGCATAGACTTCTTCAATAACATTTTTATAATTGGCCAATTCTTTCATGTTGGAAGAATCACCGCGAGAATGCATGAGCACATACGTGCATTGCGCCTCAGCAGCTACTTTCCATAATTTCGAATCCATTCTTCCACCCGAAACATCGTTTATCCATTGAGCTCCTTCTTGAATGCAAGGAAGTGCAACTTCACTAAAGAATGTATCTATACTTATTGTTAAGTCAGGAAATTCTTTTCGAATGGAACGAATCATTGGCAAGACGCGATTTAATTCTTCTTCGGATGAAATATAAACCGCTCCCGGACGTGTCGACTGTCCGCCTATATCCAAAATATCCATTCCATCAGAAATCATTTTTCCCACTCGAATTAAAATGTCTTTTTCAGAATTGGAGCGACTTTCAGCGTAGAAGGAATCGGGAGTAACGTTCAAAATTCCCATAACCAATGGGAGTGTGCGGGTAGAATTCATTTCAAGATGTATCTTTGAAACGCAAAGATGAGCATTTTCATCGCATTTGTATTTCGAATCATGAGCGCAAAAAAAGACACTTCAGCACAATACGATCAAGCCATTCAAAAATGTGTCGACCTTTTTCAAAAGAAGACACAAGATTATGGGACGGCTTGGAGAATTCTTCGTCCTTCAAGTTTAACCGATCAAATCTTTATCAAAGCGCAACGTATTCGAACCATTGAAGAGAAGGGTGAAAGTAAAGTAGGTGAGGGCATCGAAGATGAATTTGTGGGTATCATCAACTACAGCTTAATGGCTCTTATTCAGTTGGAATTACCCACTGATGCTCCACTAGAACTTGAACCTGAAAGGGCGGTACTTCTTTTCAAAGAGCAAGCAAAAATTACGAAGGATTTAATGATGAATAAGAATCACGATTATGGAGAAGCATGGCGCGATATGCGGGTGTCTTCATTCACTGATTTGATTCTAATGAAAATCCTACGCATCAAGCAAATTGAAGACAATGCCGGCAAAACCCTCGTTTCCGAAGGAATAGACAGCGGCTTTCGCGATATGATCAATTATGCTGTTTTCGCGCTGATTCAAATGTCTGAACAGTAGAATCTACTTTCGAAGTCTGATTTAGAATAGACGAGATGGCTCAAGAAGTTAAATACACAGAAGACAACATTAAATCCCTCGAGTGGTACGAACACATTCGTCTTCGTCCTGGGATGTACATAGGTAAGCTCGGCGATGGTAGCACCGCTGACGATGGTATCTATGTTTTATTGAAGGAAATTATGGATAACTCCATTGACGAATTTGTCATGGGGAATGGAAAAAATATTGAAATCACCATTAAAGATGGAACCGTTACCGTTCGAGATTACGGAAGAGGTATTCCTCTTGGAAAGGTGATTGATTGCGTTTCGAAGATCAATACAGGTGGAAAGTACGATTCTCGTGCCTTCAAGAAATCTGTCGGATTGAATGGGGTAGGTACAAAGGCCGTGAATGCATTGAGCTCTCACTTTAGAGTTGAGTCCTTCCGTGAAGGTGAAATGAAGGCGGCTGAATTCGGAAAAGGTGTAATCACTCAAGATTTCAAAATTGTTAAATCAGACGGAAAGAATGGAACCATGATGTCCTTCGTTCCCGATGAAAGCATTTTTGTAAACTATCAATTCCGTTCACAACACATTGAAAGACTGCTTTGGAACTATTGCTATTTGAATGCTGGTTTAACCATCATTTTCAACGGGCAAAAATTCAAATCGGAAAACGGACTGCGTGATTTGCTTGCTGCTAATATGTCGGAAGATCCTTTGTACAATGCCATTCACTTGAAAAGCGATGACATTGAAGTGGCAATCACACACACGAATTCATACGGAGAAGAATATTACAGTTTCGTAAACGGACAATACACCAC
>JBJOON010000141.1:0-8528 GCA_046051235.1 Bacteroidota bacterium | reverse complement strand
TTGTTCTTCTGAAAGGAAGCGATAGATAATTCGCTTCGGGAAGTCGTGTTGTGGATTCTCAAAAATCCACTCCGTTGCTGTTGCTTTCGTGCATGTGAAGATTGTGCTTTTGTCCGCTTCTAGCGGAGTAGCAATGTATACCCAATGATCGTTGTCGTACACAATAACCGAATGTTCGTTCGGTAGCTCGTTGGTTCCGTATTCTTCGAAATTCACGTTGTAAAATGAAATGCATTCAATAACCATTTCATCTTCCACCTTCGTCCATTCTTCTCTTCCGGTTAGCCCAACCCAGTTGCCTTGAAGTTTCAATAAATGAGGAAGCAAATCGGTTTGTGCGAACGCATTCATTCCGACCGAAACAAATAGAGCGAGGAATAGAATCTTTTTCATGAAATCAAAAATACTAAATAATTTCTAAAACCAAACCTTTCAGGTATTCACCTTCTGGATGGAAGATGCTAATCGGATGATCAGCCCCTTGGTGCAATTGGTGAAGAATCTTCACGGTGCGTCCAACAGAAATGGCTGAAGCCAATAGTATAGAAGTGAATTGCTGCTTGTCGATTACCTGTGAGCAAGAGAAGGTGAATAGAATACCGCCGGGTTTAATCTGACGTAACGCAGCTTCGTTAATTCTTCTGTACCCTTGAATGGCTTTGTGTTTCGCGCTAAGGTGCTTGGCAAAAGCAGGAGGGTCTAAAACAATAATGTCGTAATCTTCCTCAATGTTCTTCATGTATTCAACCGCATCGGCTTGAATGAGCTTGTGCCTCGAAGTATCTAAATTATTCAATTGAATGTTGTTCTCTACCAATGCCAGTGCTGAAGCGCTGCTGTCTAAACTGTGAACCAAGTTGGCTCCGTTTTTCAATGCGTACAACGAGAATCCTCCGCTGTAGCAAAACGTGTTCAATACTTTTTTTCCTTGGCTTAATTCACCAAGTAATTTTCTGTTTTCGCGTTGGTCAATGAAGAAGCCTGTCTTCTGTCCTTTTTCCCAATCGATTTGAAATTGAATGCCGTGCTCAAGAGCAATGTCGTTTCCTTTTTCACCAAACACATATTCGTTTTGTGCATTCGGAACACCTTTAATTTTCTCTCCACTTTTGTCGTAGATGGCTTTCAAACTATCGCCCATAACCATCTTCAACGCGTTCACAATTTCACTTCTGTGCTGGTACATACCTGCACCATGAAATTGAAGCACCGCTGTTTCTCCGTATACATCTACAATAAGTCCAGGGAAACCATCGCCTTCCGCGTTAATCAAACGATACAGCGTGGTGCTTTCGGTATTCACCATAACCTTCTTGCGAAGATCATAGGCGTGTTTAATTTTCGAATGCCAGATATCTGTCGAATACATTTCCTCACCGAATGAAAACATGCGCACGGCAATGCTTCCTTCAGAGAAATGTCCAATTCCAATTTTTTCGTTTTTGCGGGTGTACACTTCCACCAACTGTCCTTCCTTCAACAATTCAGAAATGGCTTCAATGGCACCAGAGAATATCCAAGGGTGAAAGCGTTTTGCGCTTTGTTCTTTTCCTTGCTTCAAATAGATTTTTGCTAACATGTGGCAAAACTACTCCGAAAACTTACTTGGCCGTGAAATACTTGCCTTCTTTTGGAATGAGCCATCCTTCGGCAAGAGCTTCTTGAACAAGTTCGATTGTTTTTTCTTTGTTGAAGGAAATCGGCCAAGCGTAGAGTTCATCGAGTGATTTTCCGGTGAGGCAAGCTTGCAGAATTTCTTTTGTGGTTGGAAGCGCGCGTTCGCGCTGACAGTGATCGCACTTGCCGCAAGCTTCGGTGTCTTCCCCGAAGTAGCGCAGAATGTATTGTTCACGACAGTGGTCTTCTGAAAGCAAGTGTTGCATGCTGTTCATTTTTGCAAGATCTATATCGCGACGTTCTTCATACATGTTTTCCGGAATGGAAATTTCATTCGTCGCCACCCGCTGTTTCACATAGCTGTATTGCGAAGTGGAACTAGCAGGAAGGTATTCGAGAATTTGAAGTTTGTGTAGGTCGTTGAGTGAAGTGAGCACTTCATTTTTCGAGCGTTCATTCAAGACACTCAATTGATATTCTGAAATAGGAACAGCGAAGTCCCAGATGCTTCCGTACAAGCGGAAGAGCGAGCGAAGAAAGTCTTCATGCTTCGGGTGTTGGTCTACGAAGTTGCGCAACTCTTCTTTCGAAGCAATGACACGAACGCGCGAACGGTGCAGTCCGCGTGCTAAGATTGAAATGTATCCAGCGCGTTCAAGTAACAGCAGCGAAGCTGAAATGGTGTTGGCGTGGAGCTGACTGCGTTCTGCAATTTGATCGAGGTTCAATGCGAAGAGTTCGTTCATGCCTGAGCCAATGGCAATGCGATGAATGTTGGCGAGGGTTTGATAAACCGTTGCAATGTCTTCCTTTGGCGGATAGCGCATGGCAATGCTTTTTTTCAATTGAACGAAATCGCTATCGTTCCAAAGTGCAAGTCCAAGCGCAGGCTGCTCGTCGCGTCCAGCTCTTCCCACTTCCTGAAAATACGCTTCGGGTTGTGAAGGAATATCGAAGTGAATCACGAAGCGCACATCGGGTTTGTCTATTCCCATTCCGAAGGCGTTCGTTGCCACAATGACTTGCACATTGTTGTTCTTCCATTTTTGAAAGGCGAGATCTTTTTTGTGAAGATCAAGACCGGCGTGATAGGGAAGGGCTTTAATATTTTTTTCGTTCAGCAGGGCTGCAAGGTCTTCGGTCTTTTTTCGTGAGTTGCAGTAAACGATTCCAGCGCCTTGCAGTACTTGCATGCGTTCAACAAGATCTTTTTCTTTTTGGGTTGAAAAGAGTGCGTTGTATCCGATGTTTTTCCGTGCGAAGCTCTTTTGAATAATGGTGCAATCGTTGTTGAAGATGAGAGTCGCAATGTCGCTCACCACTTGTGGAGTAGCGGTAGCGGTAACGGCCATCACCACCGGATCTCGAAGTTCTTGAATAAACTTTGGAATGGCTCTGTACGCCGGACGAAAATCATGTCCCCATTGTGAAATGCAATGCGCCTCATCAATGGCCACGAACGAGATGTTCAGGTAGCGAATGCGCGCAATGAAGTTGGCGTTTTCCAAACGTTCCGGAGAGACGTAGAGGAATTTGTATTTTCTATTGGTGCAATCGTCGAGAATTTTATCGATCTCGAAATTGTTTAATTCTGAAGAAAGATAGGTTGCAGGAATTTCTTTTTGAATGAGGCTTTCCACCTGATCTTTCATGAGCGCGAGCAGGGGAGTAATGACAATGCATAGCCCTTTATGACACAACGCAGGTACTTGAAAGCAGATGCTTTTTCCTCCGCCTGTTGGCAGCAATGCAAACACATGTTCACCGTATGCGGCAGCATTCACGATTTCGCTTTGCTTATCGCGAAACGCATCGTATCCCCAGTGTTTTTTAAGAAGGTGGAGGGTTTTTGCTACCATAATGAAGGGCTAAGTTACGGAATGTGGAAGCAAGAATGTCTGCGATGAATGTTCTCTGAACGAATGCCTCTGGCGAATGTCTTCGACGATTTTAATTACGAAGTAAGCAATCCTGCGGATCAATCTGACTTTGTCAGATCAATTCTTTGAATCAAGCGCTTTGCGATCAATCGTTTCGATTAATCAGTAGGATTGATCACCGCAGGTGATTGATTGCATGGCAATTGATCACGCAGTGATTGATTCGAAGAATTGATCCGAAGGATTAAGAGTGTTTACGAGGCGAATAAACCGCCGGCTCTTCCAAGAACTGAGATGGTTTTTCTATTTCTGGAAGCACTGTGTAAACTTGCGCGTCCATGGCAGCAGCAAGTTTGGCAAGAGTAAGAATTTGCGGGTTCGATTTACCGTTTTCGATTACCGATAGGTTCGGAACATCCATACCCACTTTATAGGCGAGATCGGCCTGCGACATTTTCAGTTTCTTGCGCTTGGCTTTTATGTTTTTACCAAGTTGTTCAAGGTATTCTTTGTCGTTCTTCGGCATGCAGCGAAGGAACTTGGATAACCAAAAAATAATGTTATGTATATACATAACTTACGATTTTTGATTTATGTTTGTTCAACCTTAAAAAGAACGCAAACTAAAAATCTAAAAACAAAAGATTATGGAAAACGAAATTGCCTATTTGAAAACTGAGGATGGGTTAGAGTTCAAACTAACAAATGATAAGTTGTTTATTACGGGCGCTACTGGGACAGAGACATTTGCTTTACGTTCTGTAAACGGTATAGGGGTGATTGATCATGTTGATAGATACAATGAGTCGCTAAGTGCTTTAAAAACACTAAGCAGAGGGAATCAAATTAATGGTACTTTATGTGTTGCGGGTGGGTTGGTGGTTGCAGGCTTTGCCTTTTCAAAAGATATCATTATCGGTGGTTTATTCGGTCTAGGTTTCATTGGGCTTGGAGTTTATTTGTTCACTCGAACAGTAAATAAGCCAGAATTATTGAGTTCCGTGCGAATTATGCTCAATGGCATGAACCGAGACTTTGAATTTAATAAGCGAAAGGTTAATAGTACTGATGTAGCGAATTTCGTAGCGCGAGTAGAGGATACCTTGACTGCATTTCATAAGAATATCTAATAATGGGATTCTTCGATGTCTTCATAAAGACTTGGCAAGTTCGGAAGTCAATTCAAATTCAGGAATCGATAGAGTCTTCCTTGGAAAGTGCTCGCAAGCACAGGGAGCTAAGTTCAAATTTGCCAGATATAATAAACGAAATAGTAGAAGTAAACTCTTCTTGGGAGGCTGAACTTGAGCGACGAACTTTTTGCATCAGCAGTTATGATACTCAGCTCATGCCGTCATATTTATTCTTCAACGCTATCGTCTGTCGAGGATAATTATGGAATCAACCAAGAAACGAAATTCGAGTATTTAGGTACAATGGGCTTAGCCATGGCTCCGAATGTATTGTTTGCCGATATGTTGAAGGCAGCAAGAGACAAGCACGGAGCAGATGTTTCAATCACCAATATTCGTTCACGTGTGAATTATAAATCTTTTGTTGGTTTGAAATTCGGATTCCAGGAAGAGGTGCTGTTTGATGTTTATAAAAAGAAATGAGTATGAGGAAAATAATATGTTTCATTCTATTTGGAATGAATTTTTTAACGGGTTTTTCTCAAACTGAATGGAAATTTATTGTAGGTAGAGATAATTCGCCGGTTAATCTTTCTCGGCATGAAAATATTGTAAATGATAGGTGGCTTTCAAAATACAAATCGGTTCAAAATCAACTTTACGTCAATGTTGGAGGTTCTTTTGGTGGAGAGCGCATTAGGTTTGAGGCTGTTCTGGGAGTTGCTTTTTATGAAGAAATTTTTAAGGCTCAGATTGATACAGGCTATCGGATAAATGGTGTCGGAGATTACATATTTGAGAAAAAAGTTGAGCTTGAGCATCAAGTTTCAAACGTTATTTCTCCAAATTTAAGATTGTCATCCAATTTTGCAATTGGAGAAAAAAATACTTTTAAATTGATGGTCTTTAACCAAAGTTTGTCAGCATGGAATGCTGGTCTATGTTTGGAGAGGAGGTTCGGCGGTAAATTTTTATTGTCAGCCTTGGTCTATTTGCCTGTTTCCTCACTTGAGCCATTTTACCTTCCCGAAAGTAAAATTGGTGCAGGAATGCAATTGAGTTATGTATTTGCTCGGAAAGAGAAGTTAAAGAAAGAGAAGTCTAAGTCAAATTCATCACCGACCATGTTATAATTTAAAACTTTAATAGAATGTTTGAAAAATTCACAGAAAAGCAAATTGAAATCCTACAAGGTGGAAGTCAAAGGCACTTTGTTATTTATTATCAAATTGGCACAGGTACTTATGTGGTAACCTCACCACGGGCATGGGCTAGAGAGAATAGTCATTTATTTCCCAGTGTTAATTTCAATACAAGCCATCCGACAACAAATGAGATTTGTAGCCTTTTGAGAAATGATTATGGCTTTGAAACAAAAAGATATGATGCTCCAAGGGTTTCAGTCACATTTAGACTGGATCCGTTTTTTACTTTTTAGTGAATAAAGAGCTTTTTTTTATAGAGACTGAAGTCCTCTCTGTTTTTTTTACTTCAAGTAATACATATAATAATGAATAAAATCAATCAAGCTGGAGTTAAGCTAAGAAATTTAGGAAATGGAATTGTTTGGTTGCTAGTCTTAAGCATTATTTGTGCCTTTGGTTCCTTTTTATTTCCTGCAAATGTTTTGATTTATTGGGTCTTGTTGTGCGGAGCAATAGAATTGATTTTAGTTGTTTACATTGTAATGATTATTTTCGAAGCAGGAAAGTTATTACAATCATGGAAGTTTGATTTGTCCGAAAATCAAGAAGTAAAGAAGGAAGTAGCTGATTCTTTGCGATCAGCAGAGAGCAGTGAATTTATTCCTAGTGAGTTTCCAAAGGTAGTGGCAGATTTAAATTCCATACGCTCACAATTACCAGAAGATCAGAGAGATGTCATGATTGAGTATTTATTATCAATGGCACGCAGTTACTCAATTCCGAAGCAACTTAGAGAGCGTAATATTGATTTAGCCAACAGATTAACGAAATTACCAATTTCGAGTTTTACTAATCTTTATGATAAAAAAAAGGACGATTTGACTTTTATAGAATGTCTGGAAGATTATTTGATAAAGACCTTAAAATGAGTTTTGTAATTTTTTAAACTCAGAATTAGGAACTCGAGCTCGCTCCGCGAGCGGCATCCGAAATGCCCCCACTGATAGGTGGGGGTTATTTTTTGCAATCAACTTTTTGCTTAAGTCAATAGATATCTGCCTAACTTTTTTCCCAAGCTCCACTGGGGGCATTTCGGATGTCGCCCTAAGGGGCTAAGGAACTTCGTTGTTAGAACTTCGTTGTTCCTACTCCGTAATTCCTACTTAGTAATTGTAACTGTGTTACACTTTCAACTAAAGGTTTGATCGCATAGCGATTGATTCGAAGAATTGATCACGAAGTGATTGATCTGAAAGATTTATCATCGCAGATGATTGAGAACCTCATGTACTAATCCGTCTAGCTTTGAAAAAGCAAACCATCTTTTACCGAGGTCTGTGAGTGAAGCGCCAAGATGATACAATTCCTTTTCATCGAGGACTAAAAATCTATCATGGGAGTTTTTCAAAATTCTAATTTCAATTACGGGGTATTGCGAATTGTGCTTTTCAAGATCGAGTTTGAGTTGGTCATTTATCTTATCTGTGTATATGGTGCAGTGCACTTTTTTATTTCTTTTTGAAAGCTGTATAAGTGTCGTTTCATCAACGTAATTGTCAATTAGCATAATGGATTTTTTTGCTTTTGAAATAAGCTCGCTGGAAAATAAATATGCGTCGAAGATTTGGTCGTTGAAAAATATGCCGGAAGAAGGAAAATCATTTTTCGATAATGCTTTAAATAAAGCATCAAGTTTTAACTCAGTTTCTACTTTCCATTTATCAAGTTCATTGAATTTTTCAAAAACCATATTCAGCGATTGATTTCTTTTTCTTAATTCAATGAAAGAACGAATAATCTGAACACTAATTCGAATTGCAATTGGTGTGCTAAGCACTGCTGAGAGCATGGCAATTCCTTGCTCTGTAAAAGCAATGGGAGGGTATTTTCTGTGTTTACCTCTAGCTTGGTTTTCGTTTAAGGTTCCATTCTGGAACCTTAAATCAGCCCATTCCTCAGGACTTAATCGAAAAGCAAAATCAGTTGGAAAGCGATTTTGATTCCTTGAAATTGCTCGATTAATGAATTTTGTCTCCGTGCCATATAGTATTGCAAGATCACTATCTATTATCACCTGCACCCCTCGAATGGTAAATATCCGCGATTCAATTTCTGATTTAATTAGGTTTTGTTCCATGTAGCAAACCTATCTTGTTTGAGGGTTTAAGTCAAGAAACGGTTATGCGCGTTTATGCGTGGGAACTGCGTTATTGGAAAACCTTCGGTTTTATTCCTACTTCGTAATTCCTACTTCGTAATTAGAATCGTCGCGGACATTCGCGAAGCATTCGCCCTTCGGGCATTCGTGTTTGCACATCAGTTGCTCCGCAACATTCTTCCCTTTTCTTCCCCTTTCTTAACCTCTCTTAACTTGTACCCGATCTTCTAATAAAGCATTATCTTAGCGCTATGAGAAACGTCCGAATAGTACCGCCTGCAACACTTACAGGCATTCGCTTGAAACACCTCAAAGACGCAGCATGCGGTGTACCCGCTATTACTTCAACCTTTAAACACATTGCCGATGAAATGGGCATGATCAAAGGTTGGAAACTGCTGCAAAAATTAAATCAGAAAGACGGAGTCGACTGTCCAGGATGCGCTTGGCCAGATCCTACACATAGATCAAAGCTCGGAGAATACTGCGAGAACGGTGCGAAGGCCATTGCAGAAGAGGCAACCGAAAAGCGTTGCACGCCCGAATTCTTCGCGAAACATTCGGTGGAAGAAATGAGCGAGTGGAGCGATTATAT
>JBJOON010000140.1:0-4953 GCA_046051235.1 Bacteroidota bacterium | reverse complement strand
GAATTCAATGTTGAAATTTTCGATCGCTTAAATCTTCATTACACACAATCGTTGTGGAAGACTTGCGCAAAACATGCCATTCCATTTATTTACGCATCTTCTGCAGCAACTTATGGTGGAGGAGAGCACGGATACAACGATGATCATGCGACCATTCCGCAATTGCAACCGCTGAATCCATACGGACAGTCGAAGCAAGACTTCGACGTATGGGCCTTGCAACAAGAGGAAGCTCCTTACTTCTGGGCAGGCTTGAAGTTCTTCAATGTATACGGACCGAACGAATACCACAAAGGCCGCATGGCTAGTGTGATTTGGCATACTTTCAATCAGATTGGAAAGTCTGGAGAAATGAAATTGTTCCGAAGTCACAATCCGAACTTCACAGACGGTGGGCAAATGCGCGACTTCGTGTATGTGAAAGATTTGGTTGAAGTACTCATGTTCTTAATGCACCACAGAAAAGATTCAGGCATTTATAATTTGGGAAGTGGAAAGGCTAGAACATTTTTGGATTTGGCTACAGCCACTTTTCATTCAATGGGAAAAGAACCGAACATCTCTTTTGTAGATACCCCGGAAGACATTCGCGACAAGTATCAATACTTCACCGAAGCGAACATGAACAAGTTAATTTCAATTGGTTACAGCAAACCATTTCATTCTTTGGAAGAAGGAGTTAAAGATTATGTAACGAATTATCTACAACAAGATCTTAAAATCTATTGATTCCTTCGAACAAAGAAGGCACTCAAGTGATTTACTTTTATAATAATTATTGAAACATGGAAAAATTAGTATACGCCACACGAAGAGAAAGATTTAATGCAGCGCACAAGTTGTGGCACGACGAGTGGGATGAAGCAAAGAATTTCGAGACATTCGGAAAATGTTCGAATCCGAATTGGCACGGACACAACTATGAGTTATTCATCACAGTGAAAGGTGTTCCAGATGCAACAACCGGATATTGCATGGATTTAAAATATCTAAGCACTATCGTGAAAACGCAGGTTATAAACAAGTTGGATCACAAGAATCTGAACATGGACGTAGAGTTCATGAAAGGAATGAAGACATCAACTGAGAATGTTGCCATTGCAATTTGGGAACAATTGGAAGAATTGGTAAGTGAGAAAGGTTGTCAATTGCATTGCATTAAAGTAACAGAAACTGAAAATCAATACGTAGAATACTACGGCGGTAAATAATGGAGAATCAGAAAACGATAGAAATGGCAGTGGAGCAAATTCTTGCCGCTGTAGGTGAAAATCCACAGCGCGAAGGTTTGTTAAAAACGCCAGAACGTGTTGCTAAAGCATACGGGCATTTGTTGAAGGGATATGAGGAGAGTGCAGACGATGTTTTAAACGGAGCAATATTTCACGAGTCGTATTCTGAAATGGTTATTGTGAAAGACATTGAAGTCTACAGCTTGTGTGAACATCACATGTTGCCCTTCTTCGGTAAAGCACACGTGGCCTATATTCCAGACGGAAAGATTGTAGGGTTAAGTAAGATTCCTCGTGTAGTCGATGTCTATTCAAGAAGACTTCAAGTGCAAGAACGTCTGACAATTGAGATTCGTGACAGTATTCAAAAAGCACTGAGTCCTGTCGGAGTGGCAGTTGTTTTAGATTGTCATCATCTTTGCATGCAAATGCGCGGTGTTGCGAAACAAAACAGCACTACAATTACAAGTGCATTCAGTGGTGAGTTTTTAACAAACGAAACAACAAGAAAAGAATTTGTAAGTTTACTTCAATTGAAAAAATAATAAAAACCATGAACAACAATTTAGAGTTCAACGACGGGGTTTATGTGAATGACAACGCCGTTTCAAAATCATTCGTTTCAAACGTATTTGCCTACATGTCTTTGGCATTGGCCATTTCAGGAGCATTGGCATATCTGTTCGGAACAACAGACTTAATATTCTCCTTGGTAAACAAAAGCGGTATGACCATGTTAGGTTGGATCGTAATGTTTGCTCCGTTTGGATTTATCCTAGCCATGAATTTCGGATTCAACAAAATGTCGTTCACGACATTGCTTGCTGTATTCTTAGGGTACGCCACGGTAATGGGAATTAGTTTAAGTTTCATCTTCTTAGTTTATGACTTAGGAATCATTACCAAAGTATTCTTCATTACTGCGGGTCTTTTCGGAGCCATGGCATTTATAGGATACACCACCAGAACAGACTTAACGAAGTTCGGTGGAATCTTAATGATGGCCGTAATTGGACTTGTCATAGCCTCTGTGGTAAACATGTTCATGAAGAGTTCACAAATGGATTACATCATTTCATGTGTTGGAGTTTTAGTCTTCACTGGATTAACGGCATACGACGTTCAAAAGATCAAGCGTATTGGAGCAGGAGTAGAGTTCGGAACAGCAGAAACTTCGAAACTTGCTTTAATGGGTGCACTTTCATTGTACCTAGACTTCGTTAACTTGTTTATGTTCTTGTTGCGCGTTTTCGCAAGAAGAGACTAATTCAATTGAAGCGTGAAAGATTACTACCTTATTTTAGGAGTCTCTCGGAACGCTTCAAGTTCAGAAATTAAAACAGCTTATAGAAAAGGGTGTAAGCAATATCATCCCGACAAAAATGCGCATCCCGATGCGCATTTGCGTTTTATAGAAATTCATGAAGCCTATGAATTTTTAGGCGATGAAAAACAACGCAAGGCTTATGATTTGGCTCAACGCACCCGCGTTACGCCAAGGTATAAAGAGTATTATCAGCGCAGAGAATACGCGGCTCGAAACCGCGCGAAGCATTATGCGCGACAAGATTTCGAAGAATTCAAAAAATCGAAATATTACAAAGTGGCCGTTGGCGTTAACAACGGATTCAATTTTCTCTTTTTATTCATTTGCTTGCTCATTATTGTGGTGCCCATTTACATGTACATCCTTCAGCAAGAACTTCCCGAACAAGATCAACGTCCGTTTATTGGCTTTCTAGTTCCCATAATCATGGGCTTTGCTATGGGCATATGGGCGTCATATTATTGGTTCATTAAGAAGCAAGATATTTTCAGTATTTCGTAGATTCGCACATCTTATTTATTCAGCATGAAAAAACACGCACTTAGTTTTTTATTCATCTTCTCCGCCGTATGCGCTTTCGCATTTGAAGGCATGTGGATTCCTTCTGTCTTGAACGCCGCTTTCGATGACATGAAAGCCAACGGATTGAAGTTGTCGAAGGAGGAAATTTATTCCATCAATAACACTTCGTTGAAAGACGGAATTGTGCTATTCGGCGGGGGCTGCACAGGTGAAATGGTTTCCAACGAAGGCTTGCTCTTCACCAATCATCACTGTGGATTCGATAACATTCAATACCACTCCTCTGTTGAGCACGATTATTTGAAGAACGGATTCTGGGCTATGAATCGCGAACAAGAATTGGCTTGTCTAGGTTTAACCGCCACCTTCGTTTTAGAAATGCGCGACGTAACCGAAGAAGTTCTAAAAGGAATGGAAGGTGTTGAAGAAAAAGATCGCGCTGCTAAAATGAAAGAACTCTTCACAGCAATTGCTAAGCAAGCAAAGTCTGAAAAGAAGTGCGACGGTTTTGTAAGAGGTTTCAATTACAACACCCAGTTCTTTTTGGTTTTGACGAAGACGTATAACGACGTTCGTTTAGTAGGTGCTCCGCCTTCATGCATTGGAAAGTTCGGTGGCGATACAGACAACTGGGTTTGGCCAAGACATACCGGAGACTTTTCAGTTTTCCGCATTTATGCGAACGACAAGAATGAACCAGCAGAGTACTCAGTTACCAACAAGCCATTCAAACCGGCTCATCATTTTCCTATTTCGTTGAAAGGAGTGAAGGAAGGCGATTTCACCATGGTATACGGATTCCCAGGAAGAACAGAGCACCTGCTTACTTCCGCAGGAGTAGCCTACAACCACGAACAATTGGCTCCTATGCGTATTGATTTTCGTGAAAAGAATTTGTCTGTAATTAACGCGGCTATGAAAAGCAGTGATGCCTTGCGCATTAAGTATGCAGCGAAGCAAAGCAGTGTAGCCAACGCCTATAAGAAATGGCAGGGACAAGAATTGGGATTGAATAAATTCAATGCCATTCAATTGAAGAAAGACGAGGAAGCGAAGTGGTTGGAAATTGCTAAGCTTTCAAACAAAGAATTGGAATATTCGAATTTGCTTTCCACCATTGACAAGCTTTACAAAGACTATTACGGAGTGAATATGGCCGCTGCGGCTTATGCCGAATTCGTGTTCAATGGTCCAGAGGTTTTTCAGTTGTATCAAGATTTTAATGATATCTATGCCCAAGCGGCACAATTAAAGAAGGGGAATCAATGGGAAGGAAAGATGAACGAGTTTTTGGAGGTGGCTAAAGCCTTTTACAAGGATTATGATTTGGAAACCGATAAGAAAAGATTTTTAGCCATGTCTGCTTTGTTCGAACAATTCACGAAAGGAGTTATTCATTTTGAACATTCCAAATTATCTCGCGAAGACGCTGCAGACTTGTGGTTCAAACAATCTATGGTGGCAGACAGCGCCGCTTTCTTGGGAATGATTCGTTCATTCTCGAAAGACACTTTCGTGTCTATGAGCGGTAAATCGAAGAAATACGCAAAACGATTAAGTGCCGAGTATTTATACGTTCAAGCTTTGGCGCTGAACGATTATTACAAGAACACGCTGGTTCCTGCGAAGCGCGAATTCACAACAAAACATGATCAACTCATGGAGCAATATGTTTTCATGTTGGAAGAAATGCGAGGTAAGAAAGAGAAGTGGTGCGATGCTAATTCTACCCTACGATTGACCTACGGCAGAGTGGAAGGCAGCGCCCCCGTTGACGGAATGGCGTATACTCCCTTTACAACTGGGCAAGGAATTTTAGATAAGAACAGCACGGGCAATCCAGATTTCGAAATCAACGACCGATTGAAAATG
>JBJOON010000139.1:0-5038 GCA_046051235.1 Bacteroidota bacterium | reverse complement strand
GAATAAACGTCGTAAATCAACCCCATACTTTTCGCCTCAGCAGCAGTAACCTTATCGGCCAAAAGCATTTGAGCCATTGCACGTTGTGTTCCAATAATGCGTGGAAGGAAATATGTTCCACCGCTATCGGGGATCAATCCAATTTTAGTAAACGCCTGCAAGAAGCTTGCGTTTTCAGAGGCAACAACCAAGTCACAAGCCAGCGCAATGTTTGCACCAGCTCCCGCAGCAACGCCGTTAATGGCGCCAACAATCGGAAGCGGTAGTTCACGCATCATGCGGATGATCGGATTGTAACCGTCTTTCAGTATGCTTTCTAGTCCAGGTCCATCGGTAGCAATGGCTTCACCCAAATCTTGTCCAGCACAAAATGCTTTTCCATTTCCAGTTAACACCACACACCGAACGTCCGTTCGGTTTTTAATTTCAGTCAATGCTTCTTGCAATTCAACAGACATTTCCATAACGAAACTGTTGAATTTTTCTTGACGGTCAAGGGCAACGGTTGCTACGCCTTCATTGTAACTAAGTTGAATGTATTTCATAATTTAAGATGCTTTGTAAAAGTTCTCGCGTCCTTCCACGAAACGCAAGAAGGCAACGGTAATAATAAGTCCAGCGGTTGCCTTCATGGCGTAAGCAGGAAAGTCTAGTTGAATGAACGCCCAAGCGCGTTCTGGATTTATGCGGTAAATGTATAAGCCGCCGAGCAACAAGATAAGCGCGTGTCCAAGGAACCATAGCCCAAGTGCATTCAACATCTTTTTCTTGCGCGGTATTTCGGCGAAATATCCTGCTAACAATGCCGCGGCCAAGAATCCGAAATAATACCCACAATGCGTAATGGTGAACACATGCTTAACACCGAATTCATAATTCGGGAAGATGTGAAGTCCTGCAATTCCAAGGATAATGTAGAACAATGCGGAAAGAAATCCAATCTGCCATCCCCACCAAATAGCATTGAATAACACAACCAAACTCAGAATTGAAAATGGCAATTCCTTTCCGTAGGAAACGACCAAGGGTCCCAAGCCGATCAAGAGTCCCAAACAGACAACGAGTCCGATTAAAAAGTTAAGAGCAGGACTCTTGGTGAAAGTGAAGTATTGTTTAAACACAGTTTTATTTAGTTATGGAATACGTGTTGTTGTTCTTGTCGGTGTCTATCGTTTGATTCTTCGCATCAATAGTCACTTTCACAACTTTCATATTCTGATTTTTAAATTTGAGAGAATAGGTTTTATCTACCCAATGCCAATCGGCTTGTAGATTCCAATTTTCAGGTAGATCGCCTCTAAATTTTTCTCCACGCATAAGATCAAGCGGAATGTAATAGACACATTCTTTTCCATTGTCGAAACTCACGGACACTTCGCAAGGCATTGGGAAAAGCCCTTTGCGCTCAAGGACAATTTCAGTTTCGCCTTTTCCTGCGTATACGGTGTCAATAGCATAATCCATGGTTTTCGTTGTTCCAACGAAATATTCATCGAACCAATCCAGCACCAATCCGCTCTCTTTTTCAGCAACACGCAAAATGTCTTCAGGTTCTGGGTGCTTGAAAGACCATTCGTTGAAATAGGTGTGCATGGTTTTGTCGAAGAGCTCTGAACCCATGATGTATTCCAACTGGCTGAGGTATGTCTCTCCTTTGCTGTATGCCGCAACGCCGTAGGCGTAATTCGTCTCGAAATGATCAGCATGGGTGGTCAATGGTTCTTCAATTCCGGCTTTCAACAATTCCAAATATCCATCAATGGATTCGCGGTGAACAGGATCTGCTTGAGCAGGGAACAAGGCATTCATGACTACAGTAGCTGCGAAGCTTGTGAAGCCTTCGTCCATCCAATAGTATTTGCTTTCGTTGGTGGCCAACATTCCCTGATACCAAGAATGAGCACCTTCGTGAACAGTTACTCCGACAAGGCTTGGAAGCGAACGCTTGCCCGTGATGAGGGTCGCCATCGGATATTCCATTCCGCCATCTCCGCCTTGAATCACGTTATAAACTGGGTATGGATATTTCCCGAAATTCTTGCTTAACAAATCAAATGCTTTGGCGGTGAATTCAGGAAGACGATCCCATGCCTCGTTGTACTTTTCTTCCGGTTGGTGGTAGAAATAAATTTTTGGACCGCCGTCAAGTTGGGTCTCTGTGCGGACGTAATCGGGGTCGGCGGCCCACACAAAATCGTGAACATTCTTCGCCTCGAATTTCCAAGTCAATAAATTTTTACCTGCTTTTTGAACACGCTTGAAAGACTCTTCTTCATTCGACAACACGCCACCTGCTGCAACCACGTAGTTCGCTGGAAGAGTGATGTTTACATTGAAGTCTCCCCAAATGCCATAGAACTCGCGGCCAATGTATGGATTCGGATGCCAGCCGTCTTCGTCATATTCACAGATTTTAGGATACCATTGACTCATGCTGTATTCAATGCCTTCAGCATTGTCTTTACCACTTCTACGAATTTGCAAAGGTACTTGTCCTAAAAATTCAACTTCTACCGTTGCTACCGAATGCGGTGGAATGGGTTTCAATAAGTTCACTTCTAAAATGGTTTCATTCTCTTCATAGGTAGAAGTGATGTTTTCTCCGTTGATCGAAATGCTTTTAACATGCAAGTGTCCTTCTTGTTCCTTCGTCAATTTCGAAATGCGATCGCCTACACGACGGTCAGGATCTGGCAAATTGCGCGAGCGGACATCCATGTCGCTGCCTGGTTGGAAAGCGTTATTGTATAAATGGAAGAACAGCTGTGTGAGTTCGTCGTTGCTATTGTTCGTGTATTGAATGGTTTCTTTTCCTACAAACGAATCATCGGTAGTGTTCAGTGAAATGTCAATACTATAGTTGGCTTTCTGCTGCCAATACTGCCCGAAAACATTTCCACCTAAAATGGAAAGTGCAAAAAGTAAAAGGTTTCTTTTCATCATAATTACCAAATAACTGAATCTTCGTTCATCCAATGTCCGTGAAGCTTCAAGGCCTGCTCCATTAAATCGCGAACACATCCATGTCCGCCGTTTTTGTTGGAAATGTAATGCGCCACTTCTTTTACCTCGGGGGCTGCATCGGCCGGACAGCAAGCCAACCCAACAATCTTCAACAGAGGAAGATCTGGAATATCGTCGCCCATGTAACACACATCGTCGTCGTGAAAATGCCACTTCGATTTTAAATCTAAATACACTTGTCTCTTGTTTGAAGATCCTAAATGAACTTCGTGAACACCAAGCTTTTCAAATCGCGCACGAACCGCTTCTGATCGTCCTCCGCTTATTACCGCTATGCGGAATCCATGCTTCACTGCTAATTGAACAGCATATCCGTCGCGAACATTCGCAGTTCGCATCTGCTCTCCATCGGGGAACAACCACACAATGTTGTCTGTGAATACGCCATCCACATCGAAGATGAAGATCTTTGTTTTTGCTAATTTCTCTTTGTAGTTCATTGGTATTTTTCAAGAATGCTTTGGGAAAGTAACGCGTAAATCTCTTTCCATTCAGCATGATTATTCAATAATTGTTTTTGAGCTTCAATGGTGCTAACATCTCCGCGTTGCGCAGGCCCCGTCTGTATGCTTTCAGGAGATTTCATTTCCAACAGTTCAATGTGCGCCTTCAACATAGTATAAAACAAATCGGTTGGAAGCTGGGCTTCTTTCAATAAAGATTGAGAGATGTGTTGAAGATGATTCGTGAAATTATTTGAAAAGACGGCAGAGATATGTGCCAATTGACGTTGCTCGCCGTTGGCTGGAATCCATCGTCCAATCGCGGGTTCCAAAAAGGCTCTAACGATTGTCTCGGTTTCCGGATTCGAAAATTCATACAACAACGGAATGTTGTTGTATTTCATGGAAGTACCTTTTTTTAATGTCTGACAAGGCCAACAAACAGCACGATTTTTCTGGGGTAAATTCAAAATGGAAGTTCCTCCTGAAAAGTGAACCGCGATAATTTTTTCTGGAAGTTGGGCTGCAACTTCTGCAATCTGAGAATCCGGAACAGCCAGTAAAACCAAGTGATAGCTGTCGTTAATGTCGCTCAAATGGGTTGTTGTTTTCCATGGGCTCGAAACAGGCAATTCACGAACCACATGCAAATCAATGCGTGAATTAATTTCACGAAGAGCGGCGTTTAAATGCCAGGCTAAATTTCCGTTTCCAACTAGAGCTATGCGCATATCTCTGCGAAGATAAAGCGAAGAAGCGTACCTTTGTTTCATGACATTAACGGTTCAACTCGATACCCCTTCACGTTGGAAGGATTATGCCCTGATAGATTGTGGCGATTTTGAAAAATTAGAACGCTTCGGTGAGTTCATTACCATTCGCCCTGAACCACAGGCGGTGTGGCCAAAACGCTTGTCTGACGAGGAATGGAAGAAGAGAGCCCACGTGCGTTTCGTTCAAAAGGGAAGCAACAGCGGCGAGTGGACCAAGATGAAAAAGATGCCCGATCAGTGGAAAATTCAATATGAATTAATCAATGGGAAAAAACTGAATATGCGTTTGGGAATGACTTCTTTCAAACACGTAGGTATTTTCCCGGAACAGGCTGCCAATTGGGATTTCTCTATTACAGCCATGGAAAAAATGAAAATTGAAAAACCGAAGGTTTTAAATCTCTTTGCATACACGGGTGGCGCTACTGTGGCTTGCGCAACGCACGGCGCCGAGGTTACACACGTAGACAGCATTAAACAAGTGGTTACTTGGGCGAATGAAAACGCTCAATTGACAGGAACAAAAGACATTCGTTGGATGGTGGAAGATGCGTTGAAGTTCGTTCAACGTGAAGTGCGCAGAGGAAATAAGTACAACGGAATTATTCTCGACCCACCTGCATTTGGACATGGACCGAAAGGGGAGAAGTGGAAGTTGGAAGAGCAGATTTCTGAATTGCTTGAAGGTGTTTTGCAATTGCTGGATCCGAAAGAACATTTCTTGGTGTTGAACGCATACAGCCTTGGACTTTCTCCGTTGATTGTCGAAAATCTATTGCGTCCATTTGCTGGAAAAAA
>JBJOON010000138.1:0-5040 GCA_046051235.1 Bacteroidota bacterium | reverse complement strand
TTACTTTCTCCAACGTGTACCGATGTTGCGTTTGAGTTCGGAGCAAAATCGAAGGATCCAATTTCAATGTACATGCAGGACATTTTCACGGTACATGCTAATCTTACGGGGAATCCAGCGATTTCTATTCCATGTGGAAAAGAGTCAACAACTGGGTTACCATTCGGCATTCAAGTTACCGCGCGTCACAAGGAAGACAGTGATTTGTTCGCGTTTTCAAAAACGCTGGAAGCGTTGCTATCCTAGGCTTTACGAGTTTTTCCCTAACAGAGTGTTCACAATTGTGTTTTTCCAAGATTGGAAATAATGCATTTTTTTCGGAAATTGTATCCGAAATGGAAGGGCAATAAACGTTTTGAAATGTTGTTGCCCTATAATAAAGGGAAATCATGAAAAAATTAGTTACAGCATTACTGGGCGTGCTTTCGGTTTGGAGCGTATCTGCCTTGGACTTTCCAAAGGACACGCTACAAGATCGTCAGGTGGCGGGATTGAAGAAAGAGGAGATTGATGAGATAGATAGAATGCTTGTAGCAAGTTATTTGAATCACTTCTGTTTTTCTGCGGATCCAGATATTCAAAACGCCTATGACTATCCAACAGATTTAGTTCCAACTTTTCCAGAGGAACTTACGCGTGAGCGTATGAAAGTCTTAGACAGAGAGAGTCCGTTTGATTTGGTTTACAATGAAAATGTTCGCGATTTCATAGCCCTTTACTCTGTAAGAAGAAGAGACGTAACGGCTAAAGTTTTAGGACTTTCTCAATTATACTTCCCATTAATTGAAGACGCATTAGCGAAATACAACATTCCATTAGAGTTGAAATATTTGGCTATTGTGGAATCTGCATTGAATCCAACTGCTATTTCAAGAGCAGGTGCTGCAGGTCTTTGGCAGTTCATGCCTGGAACCGGAAAGATGTACGGACTGGACATTACAAGCTATCAAGATGAGCGTTTCGACCCCATTAAAGAAACTGAAGCAGCTTGCAAGTACTTGCGTTTTTTGTACAACACATTCGGCGATTGGAATCTAGCTTTGGCGGCCTACAACAGTGGCCCGGGTAACGTAAACAAAGCCATTCGTCGCGCAAACGGCAAGAAGGATTTTTGGGCAATCAAGCAATACCTTCCAAAAGAAACTCAAGGGTATGTTCCTGCATTTATTGCTGTGAATTATATCATGAACTACTCAACAGAGCACAATATTTTTGCGAAAAAAGCTTCCATGTCGTACTTCGAGACAGATACGATTCATGTAACCGGAAGAGTAGATTTCGAAATTGTATCGAAGAGCATTAACCTTCCGATTGAGGAAATCACTTATTTGAACGGAACGTATAAGTTGAAGGAAATTCCAGACAATGGCAAGAAACATTACCTCATGTTGCCAGTTGAGAAAATTGGAGATTTCTTAGCTCATGAGAAAGACATTTACTTGGCCAGTGAAGTGAAAAAGCCCGAGCCCGAGCCAGTGATCGCCGATACGGCTTCGGCAGATGGTGGCGCAGGACAGACGACGAAAGTAGTTTGGGAAGACCAATGGAAGACCCACAAAGTTAAAAAGGGAGAAACCTTGAAGAGTGTATCTTCGAAGTATGGCGTTTCGTCTTCAGATATTAAGAAATGGAACAAGTTGAAATCTTCAACATTGAAAATTGGGCAAAGCTTGAAAGTTAAGGTGAAGGTTAAAAAGACCATTACCATTCCGAAGGTTACAGAGCCTGCGGATACAACGTCTACGACGACACCGAAAGTAACGCCTCCGGCACCGGATCCAAAACCAACACCTCCAAAGCCTGCAGCGCCTAAAGAGGAGTATGTGTATTATACCGTGAAATCAGGTGATAGCCTTTCAAGCATTGCGTCTAAAAATCGCGTTTCAGTAGATTCAATTGTGAAATTAAATAAGGGTCTTAACCCAAATAAAATACAAGTAGGACAGAAAATTAAAATCAAAAAGAAATGATAAAAGAAGGAGCCACCGTAGAGGTGAATTACGAACTTTTCATCGACGATGAAAACGGAGAATTGGTAGAAACAACACAAGACCATGGACCTATGAAGTTCACGTACAAGGTTGATCCAATGATTGAAGGTTTCGAGAAAGGTTTGGCGGGATTGAAGGCTGGCGACGAGTTTAGCATTAGCATTCCATGTGCAGAGGCATACGGAGAGGAGCAAGAAGAATATTTCATGGAGTTTCCGAAGAGTGAGTTCATGGAAGAAGACGGTGAATTTGATGAGGAATTGTTTGCTGTTGGAGAAGTAATTCCAATGCAAACTCCAGAGGGACATCAAGTTCAAGGAGTTGTTGAAGAGGTTAAGTTGAATTCAGTGGTTATTGACTTTAATCATCCGTTGGCTGGAGAGAATTTATTCTTCAAAGGTCATGTAGTTTCTGTATCGTAAGAAGAATCATGCAATTCGTTCGCACTTCGGCCAGTAGCATATCGCGCATCTCTGCATTTGCAGGATCGACGTTGGTATTGCTTATGGTTGGAATATTTTTAGTGTTCTATTTGGTGGCATTGCAAGTTTCAGATCACATTCGATCACAGTTTACCGTGCAATTGCTCTTGAACGATGAGGTTAGCGAAGAACAAATATTAAGTTTTAAAAAGGAAATCGAGGGAGGCGGCATCGCCTCCCAGGTTTCTTATACCTCAAGTGAGCAAGCAGAGGCTGAGTACAGCAAAGAAATTGGAGAAGATTTCGTTCAGGTATTGGGTTACAACCCGCTTCCCGCCTCTGTAGATGTTCAAATCAATCCGGAAAAAGCCGATGGGCCTACGGTAGATGCATTTGTAGAGTCTTGCAAGCTGAATCCAATTGTTAAGGATGTTGGATACGAAAGGACTCTTCTTCAATCGGTGAACGAGAACATTTCGAAATGGGGCGCCATCATTGGCGGAATCGTCATTTTGTTTTTAATCATTTCCGCCTTTATTATCATGAATACGGTTGAATTGGCCATCTCTTCCCAACGCCTAATCATTCGAAGCATGCAGTTGGTGGGCGCAACACCTTGGTTCATTAAGCGTCCATTTTTGTTGCAAAGCTTGAAAAACGCTTTGCTTTCCTCAACAATTGCTTGGCTTTCCATTTCATTGATTTTGTATTTCAATCAGCAGTCGCTCGCAGACATTATTCAAATCCTGTTAGACGGAGGTGGATTTTGGAAATTGGGAGCTTTGCTTATCACGCTGAGCGTGGTTGTAGGTGTTTTCAGTACCTACATTACAGTGAGTCGCTTCGTTCGTGCGAAGTTGCACCAGATGTATTAATGCCGTTCCTTGAAGGAATGCGGCCTATACCTGTATAATAATAGCCGAAAATGTATCCTTCGAAATAAAGAAAGGATGACTCGTTATTATTGTCAAGTGTTAACGAAAGATGAAGATTTCGAAGTGGTGTTCGAAATTGAACAAACTTCCTTATTTTCGTTGCCCGAATAAAAAACAGAAAATTAATTTAACAGTCATGAACAAAAAAGCAAGTCCTACAGTTAAGCAAGAAAACGGCTTTAACTTCAGTTCAATTTTTCCTTACATCGCAATTCCAATTGCTTTGTTAGTTGGATGGGCATTATTCACCTTTGTATTGGGTGATACTGCAAATTTCGAAGGTGGTGATCCAGTAAAAGGGCATCCATTAAACGTATTAGGAACTGTTCACAAAGGTGGATTCATTGTACCGATTCTTATCGCGGTTAACTTGATTGTAATCATTTTCTTCATTGAGCGTTTCATTAGCATTATGATGGCTAAAGGAAAAGGAAGTGTTTCTACTTTCGTTCACAACGTTCGTAAGATGTTGTCTGAAAACAATGTAGAAGGAGCTTTAGCGGCTTGCGATAAGCAAAGAGGTTCAGTTGCTGCTGTTTTGCGCGCTGGTTTGTTGAAGTACAAGGCAATGTCTGCAGATACAGAATTAGATAAAGAAGCAAAAGTTACTGCTATTAAGCAAGAACTTGAAGAAGCAACTGCTTTGGAATTACCAATGTTGTCTAAGAACTTAGTTATCCTTTCAACTTGCGGATCTTTAGGAGTACTTGTTGGACTTTTAGGAACTGTAAAAGGTATGATTTCATCGTTCGAAGCAATGGCAACTGCTGGTGCTCCTGATGCAACTGCACTTTCTTTAGGTATCTCTGAAGCCTTGATTAACACCTTCTTGGGTATCATGGCGTCTGCGATTGCGATCATTCTTTACAACTTCTTCAATACACGTATTGATAGCATGACTTTCGCAATGGACGAAGCTAACTTCACAGTTACTCAAACATTTGCTTCTAAGCACTAATTCAAGTTTTTACTTAATTATAAATATTTAAGAATATGCCGAAACTCAAGATGCCCAAAAGCGCTCCTAGCTTGGATATGACGCCGATGGTTGACCTTGGTTTCTTGTTGGTAACGTTCTTTATTCTCACTGCGAAATTCCGCCCAAACGAACCTGTAATCGTAGACGTTCCTGCTGCAACATCTGAATTGTTGTTGCCAGAGAAAGTGATGCAAATTACGGTTGACGAGAAGGGAAGAGTTTTCTTTGACCTTGCTGGAAAGGACATTCGCAGAGAAATGTTAAATCGAATGGTTCAACGACATCCGGAATTAAAACTTACCGAAGATGAAGCGCGCAAATTCGCTTTGCTAGGTATGTGCGGAATGCCGTTGAACAACCTGAGTCAGTACCTAAGTGCCGACGAAAAAACAAGAGCAGCACTTGACGCACAAACCCCTGGTATCCCTACCGATTCTATCAATGGTGAATTGGGAGATTGGATTCAGAGTGGTTACGAAGCATTTATGGCCGATGCAGAGAAACACGGTTTAGAACCGAAAGACATCAAAGGCGATAAAGCACTTCGTTACGCAATTAAAGCAGACGGAACAACAGACTACGAAAAGGTAGAGCAAGTTATTGACGTGTTCCGCGACAAGAATATTTTCCAATTTAACATGGTGACTACTTTGGAATCAGGTTCCAAATAATTCAACCGTATAGAACAAACATGTTATGGCAGAAATAATAGA
>JBJOON010000137.1:0-5515 GCA_046051235.1 Bacteroidota bacterium | reverse complement strand
TGGAAGTGGATTCTTTCCGTTAACAATGCAACGCAAATTTTTCGCTAACAATAACGCTTGATTAATGGCCACATTCGCGACTTGCGGATGTCCGTTCGGATATTTTTCCGTTTCCATGTATGCCTGATCGCCCAACACGAAAATATTTTCAACTCCTTTCAATTTATTGAAACGATCAACAACCAATCTTCCTCCCTTCGCCTCTACTCCTTCGGGCCAACCTTTCAACGTATTCGGTGTAACACCTGCTGCCCAAATAACGGTTTGACAAGGAATAGACAAACCCGATTTAAATTGAAGCACTTTACCGTCGTATGAAACGACACGTTCGTTGCTAATGATGTCTACTCCTAATTCTTCCAAATATTCCTTTGCATGCTTTTGAGCATGCTCGCTCATGGCATTTAGCACAATTCCATTCGGACTTACCAAATGAATGGTTAGTCTGCTCCAATCAAACCCTGGATAATCTTTAGGTAGAATGTTCGATTTAATTTCAGCGAATGCACCTGCAAGCTCTACCCCTGTTGGGCCTGCCCCAACAATAACCAAATTCATCAGACTTTGCAGCCGTTCTTCCGAAGCAGATAAAACTTCTTCAAATGAACGCAAGACATGATTTCGAACAGCAATGGCTTCGTACGAACTCTTTAACGGCAGAGCATGCTTTGCCAAAACTTCATCGTTGAAGAAATTCGTTTTACAGCCCATGCTTAACACCAAATAGTCGTAAGAGAAATTGCCAATATTGGTAATGACTTTTTTATTCTCTGATTGAACCTCTAACACTTCCGCCATGCGAACCATGATGTTCTCGCGGCCACTGAAAATGTTTCTAAGTGGAAATGAAATGGACGAAGGTTCAATTTGCGAAGTCGCAACCTGATAAAACAACGGTTGAAATTGATGGTGATTCAACTTATCTAATACCCAAACTTCGAAGAGTTTTGAATCTAATTTCAACGCTAGTTTAATACCCGCGAATCCAGCACCAACAATAACGACTTTCTTTTTAGCCATAACAAAATTTCTTAAGGCGCCATGCGACTAATTTTCCATGCACCATCATGAAATCTATATGTTAATCGATCGTGTAAACGATTCGGTCTTCCTTGCCAAAATTCAAAATAATTCGGACGAATGATATATCCTCCCCAATTCGAAGGACGAGGCACCGGATGTCCTTCAAACTTGTCTGTAAACTCACGGAAACGCTCATTCAAAACTTCCCGGGATTCAATAGTTGAACTCTGTGGTGAAACCCAAGCCCCGATCTGACTCTCGCGCGGACGAGAATTGAAATAAGCATCGCTTTCGGCTTCACTCAATTTGTGCAACTCGCCTTCAACTCGAACTTGACGTTCAACCGTTGGCCAGAAAAAATTCAAAGCAACTTTGTTGTTTTGCTCAAGCTCTTGTCCTTTGTTGGAAGAATAATTCGTGTAGAATTTCAATCCATCTTCACTCACACCGCGAAGCAAAACCACACGCGAATGCGGCTGCCCTGAAGCATCAACACTGCTCACCACCATGGCATTGAAATCATGCAATTCCTCTACTTCACTCAACCAAAACTCTAGCATCTCATGCGGGGTCGCTTTCAAATCTTCAACCTCTAAGCTATGCTTTTCGTAGCTCTTTCTGTGGTGTACTATGTTACTCATAATTACAAATTGCGTTTGCGTAATTCTTCCAACTCATGTTCTCCGTTGCCTTCGCTACGTTTTCTCTATTGATAGGTGATTCAAGGAACCTCACCATTTGATCCTTCATGCTCTGAATGTTTTCCGCTTCGGCCAAATAGCCGTTGAATCCGTCTACTATTGTTTCTGGAAAATGTCCAACTTTAGTCGCCAAAATAGGCATCTTGAAATTGTAACTCAACGACTCTATGCCGCTTGGCGTAGCTGTTCGGTAGAACAACACTGCCGCATCGGACACCTGAAAAAACTTCGGCAATTCTTCATTCGAAATGAATCTGTTAAAGACAACGCATTTTTCTTCTATTCCCAATTTCTCAATCCATTCAAGCGGATTGTCTTCGCGCTCATCGTCAGACTTTCGAAGAACCAACTTCTTCGCCCAACCGAATAACGTTTGCTTGAACTTGGTGCTCCACTTCGAATCGTCGAGCGTCTTCCAAAAAGACTCTCCACAAATTAAAAACGAAACGTCGTCTCTCTCCTTACACAACTCAGCGAATGCCTGAATGGCCAAGTCCAGTCCTTTGTACTTCCGAATGAATCCGAAATACAAAAAGACATGCTTCTTCAGTCCCAACTTCGCCTTTTCTTCTTCAACATTGAAATTGGAGATAGGCTTATACAAATCATAAATCGGATGATACAACTTCACAACTGAAGTGTATTTCTTTTCATGAATATCAAGCTTATCCACCAAACCGAATGAACGTTCGGGGAATACCGTTTTCAACTCTTCATACGTATGCAGCGCGTGAACTACAAACGAGGAAGCATGCTTCAACGCATACTTCGTTAAAAATTTATCTATCGAGCTGTGCTCTTTCTGAATTACAAAATGAATATCGAACACCACATGAATCCCTGCCTTGCGTAGGCGCTTTGCAATGAAAGCCATGGGTAATCCTTGCAGCGCAATGCTCCATTGGAAGGTGACCATTTCGGGCTTGAGTGATATGATATACTTCGCTGTATCTATCCAACTGAGGGGATTGTTGTAATTCGTCAAGTAAGTCACCTTCACTCGACTTCCTTCCAACAAATCAGTTGTGCTGCTTTTGTCTACGAACTCTCTTGGGATGATCGCTGGATACTGTTGCGTCCAACTCACAATGTGAACATTGTTCAGCTCTTCCTTGTCCAATGCCAACGCCAACGAAGTGTTGTAGTTCTGCATTCCGCCTTTGAAGCGCGGACCAGGACCGAAGCATACAATGGTTCGTTTCCTCATGAGTTTTGAGCAGCGAGTTTTTTAACTGCGGCATCGTAAACGCGCTTCATTCCTTCTTCTATGGAAATCTTTGCTTTCCAACCCAACTTCTCTTGAACGAACGTCATGTCGCAATAACGTGAATGCACTCCCACCGGCTTATCTAACAATGGTTTGATGGTGGGCTCGTATCCTGCGTAACCGCAGAAAACACGGATAATTTCATTGAAGGAAGTGAGTTCCCCCATTCCAATATTGATGGCTGTTCCGTCGTGAATGTGATCCATGGCCAATAGAATGCAGTCGATCACATCATCGATGTGAACGAAGTCTCTTCCTTGATTTCCACTTCCCCACACCTCAAACGGATCTTCTTTCTTAGCAGCACGCGCGGCAATGGCAGGAACGGGATAAGTCAAGTCTTGGTCTTCACCGTAACCGCTAAATGGACGAATACACGTCACCTTCAAACCGTAATGTGATGCGGCAATCTTCGCCAAGAACTCTCCGGTTAATTTGCTCCATCCGTAGGTCATATCTGGCTCACCCATTTTCTTGAAATCGATATCCGACTCTTTCAAAGCTATTGCTCCGTCTACTGTTTGAAGATCGATTGGATAAGCCGCAGAGGAACTCGGATACATGAGTCTTTCCGGTTTGTAGCGACAAGCCCAGTAGAACATTTCAGCATCAATGGCAAGGTCTAAAGCCACGGCCATCGGATCTCCGTCGATCTTACTTCTTCCACCTACAATAGCCGCGAAATGGAAGACGTCGTTGATGCGATCTATTTCAAATTGAAAATTCTTCTCGAAGTATTTTTCATCTTCCGAGAACGCTCGCATCACTTTCAACGCATCGGCATGAATGAAGAGTAATCTTCCGTTGTAAACCGTGAAGCCTTCACCGTAATTGGTTTTGGTGGCGTTCAACCAAGTGTCGGGATGCGTTCCAACCGACAAATCATCTATAAATATCAACTGAGCATCGGTAGTATTGAAGAGCCTCTTCACCATGTTTCTTCCCACAAAACCACAACCACCGGTAATTAAATGCGTAACCTTATTCATGCTGTAAAAATACATCAATCATTCCAAGTGCGGCACTTTCCGATTAACTTCGCAACAAGAGAAAAATCAGATGCAACAACTTCAAAATTTCGCCCTTGGGCAATGGATTTCCGGTAGCGGAAAAGGAACAGAACTTTTCGATGCAGTAAATGGAGAATTGGTAGCGGTAGCCGATAGCTCCGGATTAGATTTCGGCGCTATGCTGAACTTCGGTCGCGAGACAGGCGGACCAGCACTTCGTAAAATGACCTTCCAAGAACGCGGAAGAATGTTGAAGGCACTTGCCCTATATCTCACGGAGCGCAAAGCCGCCTATTACGCGGTCAGTGTGAAGACGGGTGCAACTAAGATTGACTCTTGGATTGATATTGACGGAGGAATTGGAAATTTGTTCGCTTACGCTTCGTTGCGCAAGCAGTTTCCAGACTCTTCTTTTTATGTAGACGGAGAATTGGCGAAGCTTTCGAAAGAAGGCACCTTCATTGGTCACCACATTATGGTTCCGAAGGAAGGCGTTGCCCTTCACATCAACGCATTCAATTTCCCAGTGTGGGGAATGTTGGAAAAAATAGCCGTGAATTTATTGGCGGGTGTTCCTGCTGTGGTTAAACCTGCGACATTGACTTCGTATTTAACGGAAGTGGTGGTTCGTGATATTCACGCTTCAGGAATTCTTCCAGAAGGCGCGTTACAGTTGATCTGCGGAAGTGCAAACGGCATTTTCGATCATTTGGAAATGCAAGACGTAGTGACCTTCACCGGTTCTGCCTCAACCGGAAAAATGTTGAAGTCGCATCCGCGATTGGTAGACCAAGCCATTCCATTCACCATGGAAGCAGATTCGTTGAATGCCGCAATTCTCGGACTAGACGCTGCGCCAGGCACGGAAGAATTCGATTTATTCGTGAAGGAAGTTCGTAAAGAAATCACGGTGAAGTGCGGACAAAAATGTACCGCAGTCAGAAGAATTTTAGTTCCTGGAAGAATTTTAGTTCCTGAAAAATATTTGTCAGACGTTCAAGAAGCACTTGTGAAAGCCCTTGGACAAACAGCAATAGGCGACCCTCGCAATGAAAAAGTTCGCATGGGGTCTTTAGCCGGAATGGCGCAACGTGAAGATGTTCTTGCCGCGTTGAATGAATTGAAAAAAGAAAGTGACGTGCTATTCGGAAACGATGCATTGAATTTAATTGAAGCAGAAGATTCGAAAGGCGCATTCATGTCTCCAACCCTCTTGTTAAATGACAAACCGTTCGAAAAATTAAGTTCGCACAACATTGAAGCGTTCGGACCTATCTCTACGATTATGCCATATAGCACAACGGAAGAGGCTGTGGCTATTTCGAAATTAGGAAAAGGAAGTTTGGTATGTAGCATCACAACGAACGATACAACCATTGCGCGTGACTTCGTGGTGAATGCTGCCTCACATCACGGAAGAATTTTAGTTCCTGAAAAATATTTGTCAGACGTTCAAGAAGCACTTGTGAAAGCCCTTGGACAAACAGCAATAGGCGACCCTCGCAATGAAAAAG
>JBJOON010000136.1:0-5052 GCA_046051235.1 Bacteroidota bacterium | reverse complement strand
AAACAGTTGGTGATGTGTACCGACATGTTGGTGGAAGGGGTTCATTTCGATTTGATGTACACTCCCCTGAAACACTTGGGATACAAAAGCGTTGTTGTGAATCTTTCCGACATCTGCGCCATGAATGCTACTCCAACACAATTCACAGTTGGACTTGCGGTAAGCAACAAATATTCAGTTGAGGCCTTGGAAGAATTGTATTCTGGAATGCTTGCTGCTTGCGAAGCCTATGGGGTGGATATGGTTGGTGGCGATACTACAACAATTCCAACAGGATGTGTGATTTCCATTACCGCAATAGGTTATGCGAACAAAGAAGACATTGCGCTAAGAAGCACGGTTAAAGAAGGCGATTTGTTGGTGGTTTCAGGAGACTTAGGCGGTGCATACATGGGCCTTCAAGTCTTGGAAAGAGAAAAAGAAGTTTTTAAGAGCGCGCCAACCGCTCAACCTAATCTTGAAAATTACGATTACATCTTAGCGCGTCAATTAAAGCCAGAAGCGCGTCTCGATATTGTACAGTTGTTGGCTTCATTGGAAGTAAAGCCGACTGCGATGATTGACATTTCAGATGGACTTTCTTCGGAGATTCTTCACTTGGCAGAAGAAAGCGAATGCACGTTCGCCATTTACGAAGACAAATTACCCATTGCTCCTGAGACACGCGAAGCCGCCCGTGAACACAACATTGACCCAACAACGTGCGCGTTAAACGGTGGAGAAGATTACGAATTGTTGTTCACCGTCTCTCAAAATGACTTCGAGAAAATAAAAGGAAATCCAAATCTTTCTATTATTGGCCACGCAACGGCTAAAGATGGTGAGAACCTTTTGATGGCAATTGGTGGTGGAACTGTAAAGCTCAGTGCTCAGGGTTGGAAGACGTTGTAAACGCATCCCAAACCATTGCAATTGTAGCGTAAGATTTCGGCAACCGAGACTCTAGTTTTTCTCTTGAACACCATTGCACCTTCTCTATTTCCTCTTCCACTTGAGGAACGAGACTCGGAGCACCTTCACATTTCATAAGAAACCAAGTGCTTCGCTTCAAGACCCACTCCCCTTTCAATTCATAAGTATGAAAGGTATCGACCAAATGTTTTTCAATGTGCATGCCTACTAAACCAGTCTCTTCCTCTACTTCACGCAGAGCTCCTTCTTCATCGTTTTCTCCGACCTCGATCTTCCCTTTTGGCAAATCCCAAAATCCTTTTCGCTTGATCATGAGAAAATCACCATTCCCATTTTCAACCAAACCACCGGCTGCATCAATGCGCTTATAAGTCCCGAAATAGGTAAAAAACTCCTCTTGTGAAAAAGTTAATGTACGACCGAGGTGAGAGACGACGTATTTTCGCGGCATGGATTCAAATATTGAAGTAGGATTACAAGTAGCAGATTATCTTTTGCAAATTAAAGCAATTGAGTTGAAACCTCAAGCCCCATTCACATGGGCAAGCGGATTGAAGTCGCCTATTTATTGCGACAACCGCAAAACACTTTCATTCCCTGTTTGCAGAACACACATTCGTCAGCAATTTGTTAACGCCATTCAAGAGAAATTCGGAACACCAGATATCATTGCAGGTGTTGCCACTGGCGGAATTGCTATTGGTGCTTTGGTTGCTCAAGAAATGGGTATTCCATACGCATACGTTCGCAGCGAAGCAAAAAAGCACGGATTAGGAAATCAGGTGGAAGGTGTTGTTGAACCAAATCAGAAAGTTGTCGTTATTGAAGACCTTATATCAACCGGAAAAAGTAGCTTAAGTGCGGTAACTGCGCTTCGTGAAGCTGGACTTGATGTCCAAGGTATGGTTGCTATCTTCACCTACGATTTCGACATTGCCAAGAAAGCATTTGAAGATGCGAACGTTGAATTGCATACCCTTACCGACTACCATGCTTTGCTTCAACAGGCGTTGAAAAAAGAATACATCACAGAAGAGCAATTGAGCACCTTGAAAGTTTGGAGAGAAGATCCAGCTGCGTGGAGCGCTGCATACCTTGAATCACAATCCAATGGCTAAATTCATTAGTAAAAGTGTTGAAGTAAACGCGCCTCTGGTAGAGGTGCACGTTTATTTGCAAAACATGGCAAATATTCAACGCTTGCTTCCACTCGATAAAATTTCGAATTGGAGCAACACAGAGGATTCTTGTTCTTTTAAAATTCAAAATGTTTACACCATCGAATTGAAACGTGTAAGTGCAATTTTGAACGCAGATGACGCCGAAACCACTTTTGAAACTACCGACAAAAGCCCATTTCCTTTCGTACTGAAAGCAAAGCTTAAAAGTAACGGGGGAACCACCACTGCCCATCAAGACTGCGACGCAACCATTAATCCATTTATGGAAATGATGGTAAAAGGCCCTTTTCAACAATTATTCGATTATATGTCAGAAAGACTTGCGAAAGAATTCGTTTAGTATATTCGTGACATGTACAAAAGATTATTCGATTTTGCTTACGATCAATTGGAGCATCTTCCTCTTGACGTTATGTTCCGCAGTAAGTGCAACGGAGAATGGGAAACCTATTCTACCCGAAAATTCATTGACCATGTCAATCAATTAAGCAACGGACTCGTTGAATATGGAATTCAACCTGGACAAAAAGTTGCTTTAATCACAGATTCCAACAGAACAGAATGGAACATTTGTGATCACGCAGCTCTGCAAATAGGCGCTATCGACGTACCTATTTATCCAACCATGACCGAGCAGGACATTCAATATATTTTGAATCACAGTGAGTCTGTTATCTGTTTTGTCTCGAATCAAGAACTCTTAACCAAAGTCAACAGTATTCGTGACCAAATTCCTTCACTCAAAGAAGTTTTCACCTTTGAGAAAATTGAAGGCGCAAAACATTGGAAAGAATTATTATCGTTGAATGAAGATTCTGCACAAGTCGTTCAATCTAGAAAAGATGTAATCAAGACAGAGGATTTAGCGACAATTATCTATACATCCGGAACAACAGGTCTCCCGAAAGGCGTTATGCTATCACATGCTAACATCGCTTCTAACGTGGAAAATTGCGTAGACCGTCTCCCAGCATTAGAAAAGGGACAAGCGCGTTGCGTGAGCTTCCTTCCTATCTGTCACATTTTCGAACGCATGTTGCACTATTTATACATAGACAATTGCGTGAGTGTGACCTTAACAGGAATGGATAACATCAAAGATGATTTGATTGCCTATCAGCCACACATCTTTACAGCAGTGCCACGACTTTTAGAAAAATTCTTCGACGGCATTATTGCGAAAGGAGAATCGAATACAGGCATTAAGAAAACACTTTTCCAATGGGCCGTTAAGCTTGCATTGCAATGGGAACCTGAGCGTGCCAACGGAAGTTGGTATGAATTTAAATTGAAGATTGCACAAAAACTCGTATTCAGCAAAGTAAAAGCCGCTCTTGGTCTAACCGAAATTGGAGCAGTGGCGTGCGGCTCTGCTGCTCTTCAACCGAGACTTGCTCGCTTCTTCACAGCAGCTGGTATTCCCGTTAAAGAGGGATATGGTCTTACCGAAACCTCACCGGTTATTTCAGTTAACACCTTAAGAAGACCGAACCTGTACAAGCCAGGAACCGTAGGTACCATTATTCCGAAAACCGAATTAAAATTCGCTGAAGACGGTGAGATTTTAGTAAAAGGTCCACAAGTCATGATGGGCTATTACAAAAACCCTGAGAGCACTGCAGAAGTCCTAAATGGTGGATGGTTTAGTACCGGAGACATCGGAATTGTAAATGATGGCTTCCTTCAAATCACCGATAGAAAGAAAGAACTCTTCAAAACAAGCGGAGGAAAATACGTTGCCCCACAAGTCCTCGAAAACGCCTTGAAAGAATCGGCATTCATTGAGCAATGTATGGTTGTAGGTGATGGCCAAAAATTTCCAGGAGCGCTCATTGTAGTTGATTGCGCATATGCTCGCGTTCATTTTCCAGAATTCGCGAAATTGACTAATGAAGAAATTATTCAGCATGAAAAAATTAACGCTACCGTAAAATCTTTCATTGCTGAAATGAACAAAGGATTTGGAAATTGGGAGCAAATCAAAGGAATTCAACTGATAGCCCATCCGTTCACCGTAGATAAAGGAGAAATTACACCAACTCTGAAACTCAAGCGTAAAAAAATACTTGAGAATTACGCGGGTGCGATTGCTAAAATCTACGCCTAATTGATATGATTGAATTTGACATTGCCTTACTAAAAGCCATAAATGGTCTATCTATTTACGGGCTAGATAAGGCAATGCTTTTCATCAGCGGCACCCTCATTTGGCTGCCCTTATTCGCATATATCGCCTGGCAATTCATAACAACTCACGGAAGGAAATTTGGCGTATACGCTATTGTTCTCGCCGGAGTAACGGTTGGTGTAAGTGATCTTGTTTCTAGTCGAATTTTCAAACCAACTGTTCAACGCTTTCGACCTTCACACACCGAGAAATTGCAGGACGAATTGCATTACGCTCAAGACGAAAATGGAAATGATTATCGCGGTGGAAATTACGGTTTCTATTCATCTCATGCGAGCAATTTCGCAGCGCTTACCCTTTTCGTTTTACTTGCCTTACCAAGACACTACAGAACAAAAACAGTTCTTATTTTAGGAACCGTTATCACTTCCCTATCTCGCATTTACTTGGGTGTTCATTTCCCAACAGATATACTTATGGGATGGTTGATGGGTGGACTCTTCGGAATTTTATTCTACAATTTATTCGCTTTTATTAAACGATGAATTGGATTACTGTTGCTCTCATTTTTGTAGGAGGTGGAATCGGATCGGTCCTTCGATTTCTTATCGGTCTTCCATTCAAGCAAACGAATATTTCACTTCCAATTGGAACACTTCTCGCGAATTTAACAGCCGCGGCAATCATTGGAATCACTTTCGTTTTCGCCAATAAAACGAACCTTTCTCCAAGAACACTTTTCTTCCTTACCACCGGACTCTGCGGTGGTCTTAGTACGTTTAGCACCTTCAGTTGGGAAACGGTTCAACTTTTCCAGCAACAACAATTCGG
>JBJOON010000135.1:0-5062 GCA_046051235.1 Bacteroidota bacterium | reverse complement strand
AAAGGATGCGGACGTCCGCTTGAAGAAGTGAACAAACTCATGAAACAGTTCGATCAAACGCGTCAGATGATGAAGATGTTCACGAACAAGAGCCAAATGGCTGCCATGATGAAGCAAGCGAATCAAATGAAAGGAATGAGAAGATAATGAAAGCACTAGCCGGAACACATTTCAACTTACCGAACCAAACCAACTTTTACAAAGGAAAGGTTCGCGATGTATACAGCATTGGTCAAGACGTATTGGTAATGGTTGCTTCAGATCGTATCTCTGCCTTCGACGTGGTTTTACCACGCGCCATTCCCTTCAAAGGACAAGTACTGAACCAGATTGCTGAACGCATGTTGAATGAAACAGCCGATGTTGTTCCGAACTGGAAAATCTCTTCCCCCGATCCAAACGTCACCGTGGGAACACGTTGCGAACCCTTCGCAGTGGAGATGGTAATTCGCGGATATTTAACCGGACATGCTTGGAGAACCTACAGCAGCGGACTTCGCACGCTATGTGGTGTTACGCTTCCTGAAGGATTGAAGGAACACGACAAACTTCCTTCCCCCATTATTACCCCTACGACCAAGGCTTCTGAAGGACACGACCAAGACATTAGTCGCGAAGAAATTATTGCACAAGGAATCGTTTCTGCTGAAGACTACGCCATCCTCGAAAAATACACCTACGCCCTTTACGAGCGAGGGACTGAATTAGCATTGAAACGAGGACTTATCCTCGTTGACACGAAGTATGAATTCGGAAAGCACAACGGCGAAGTGGTGCTCATGGACGAAATTCACACCCCCGATTCTTCTCGCTATTTTTATGCGGAAGGCTATGCCGAACGTCAGGCCGCTGGCGAAAAGCAACGTCAACTTTCCAAAGAGTTCGTTCGCGAATGGTTAATCAGCGAAGGCTTTATGGGCAAAGAAGGACAGCAAGTCCCTGAAATGTCAGACGCTTGGCTCGAAGAAATAAGCAATCGTTACATTGAACTTTTCGAAAAGGTAACCGGCGAATCGTTCATAAAGCAAGATTATTCAGAGGTTGAAAGTCGCGTAGAATCCAACATTATCAAGGCTTTGAATAGCCTTTGACCCTTGTTTATTTCAGTTCATATCTTACTGAAATAGAAAGGTCGTTTTTGTAAGAAATACCTATCTTTGAAGCCGTATTTTCAAACGAAAGCGATGGACGATAATTCTTATCTCGGCAATGCCGACGTGAACACGATTGAAGCGCTGTATAACCAATACCAGCAAGATCCCTCTTCTCTAGATATTTCTTGGAGACGTTTTTTTGAAGGATTCGAATTTCAACATTCCTCTTTTCCTGTCCTCTCAAGAGACACCGCATCCATCGGCGACGACGGTATGCACAAGGAATTCAAGGTAATTAACTTGATTAACGCATACCGCCAACGCGGTCACCTCTTCACCCACACCAATCCGGTTCGTGAGCGCAGAAAGTATTCTCCAGACTTAAGCATTGAAAACTTCGGCTTAACCAAAGCAGATCTCGAATCTACTTTTCATGCTGGTGTTGAAGTTGGATTGGGCGATGCCAAATTAAAAGACATCATCGCGCATTTGCAGTCATGCTACTGCGAAAGCATTGGTGCCGAGTACATGTACATCCGCGACCCTGAAAAAATTCAATGGTTGCGTTCGCGCCTGGAAGCGGTGAAGAAGACCCCATTCACCACCGAAGAGAAGAAACAAATCTTCGACATGGTGAACAAGGCAACCACCTTCGAACAATACATTCAAAGAAAGTTCGTAGGACAAAAAAGATTTAGTGTTGAAGGATGTGAAGCTGTAGTTCCTGCTATGGACTACATGGTTAGAGACGGGGCAGACAAAGGCGTTGCTGAATTTGTAATTGGAATGGCTCACCGTGGTCGCTTGAATGTTTTGACCAACATCATGGGCAAACCACAAGAAGAAATATTTGCTGAATTCGACGGAGTAGCCTTCGACGATGAAGGTGTTTTCGACGGTGACGTGAAGTACCACTTCGGTTATTCGATTGATCGTGTGACTCCGAATGGAAACAACGTTCACTTAACCCTCTGCCCTAACCCTTCACACCTTGAAGCGGTGAATCCTGTGGTGGAAGGATTAACTCGTGCGAAAATTGACCACTACCTTCATTCCGAAAATAAAATTGTTCCCGTGTTGATTCACGGAGATGCAGCCATCGCTGGACAAGGTATCGTTTACGAAGTGGTTCAAATGGCGCAACTAGACGGTTACCGCGCAGGTGGTACGGTTCACATTGTAACCAACAACCAAGTAGGTTTCACCACAAATTATTTAGACGGAAGATCTTCAACCTATTGCACCGACGTTGCGAAAACAACGTTGTGCCCTGTATTCCACGTGAATGCAGACGATGTTGAAGCGGTTATTCAAACCATGAAGATTGCCTTCGATTACCGCATGGCTTTCAACATGGATGTATTTGTTGACCTTTTGGGATACCGCAAATACGGCCACAACGAAGGCGATGAGCCGAAGTTCACGCAGCCGAGTTTGTACAAAGCCATTGCTTCTCACTTGAGCTTGCGCGATTTGTACGCAAACAAATTAATGGCTGAAGGCGTCCTTACACAAGACGAAGTAAACGCCGCGAAGACCACCTTCGAAGCGCACTTAGATGAGCAATACGACAAGTCGCGCGGTGTGAAGCAAGCCTACGTGAAGCACTTCTTGGAAGAAACATGGAAAGACATTCGCGTTGCTTCAGAAAAAGATTTCGAGCAAAGCATTGAAACAGCTGTAGCGAAAAAGAAATTGTTAGAATTGGGAATGAAGATTTCGACCCTTCCACAAGGCGAAAAATTCTTCCGTAAGATTGAAAAAGTATTTGAAGACCGCAGAGCTATGCTCGACAACAATGCACTAGACTGGGCATTGGGAGAGTTGTTGGCGTATGCGACGTTGTTGGAAGAAGGACATCCGGTGCGCATTTCTGGACAAGACGTTGAGCGCGGAACATTCTCGCACAGACACGCTGTTGTTAAAACAGACGAAGATGAAGAGAAGCGCATTGTTCCTTTGAATGAAATTAGTCCAAAACAAGCGAAGCTTTCGATCTACAACAGTTTGTTGAGCGAATACGGCGTGCTTGGATTCGATTATGGATATGCCTTTGGAACACCGCAAGGATTGACCATTTGGGAAGCGCAGTTCGGTGACTTCAATAACGGGGCACAGATTATGTTCGACCAATTCATTGCTGCCGCTGAAGACAAGTGGCGCACGATGAACGGAATCACGATTCTTCTTCCACATGGATTTGAAGGACAAGGATCGGAGCACAGCTCTGGTCGTATGGAGCGTTTCCTTCAATTGGCTGCTGAGCTGAACATTCAAGTGGCGAACTGCACCGTTCCTTCGAACATGTTCCACTTGCTTCGCAGACAAGTGAAGACCGAATACCGTAAGCCGTTGGTTGTGTTCACTCCGAAAAAATTATTGCGTTATCCAAAAGCCGTTTCGAAGATCGAAGACTTGGCGAAAGGTGGATTCCGCGAAGTGATCGACGACAACATTAAGGCACGCAAGCAAACCAAAGTGGTTGCCTTGTGCACTGGAAAAGTATATTACGAATTGTTGGAAGAAAAAGAGAAGCGCGGCTTAACCGACGAGATTTCGTTGGTGCGTATTGAGCAGCTTTATCCGCTTCCTGAAAAGCAAATTCGCGAATTGCTTGGCAAATACAGCAAAAAAGCACAATTGGTATGGTGTCAGGAAGAGCCTGAAAACATGGGTGCATGGAGCTACATGATGCGCGCATTGCGTGACTTAAACTTAGACGTTGTAAGTTTGCCAGCGTCAGCTTCTCCGGCTACCGGTTCTCCGCGTGTGCATGAGATGCGAATGAATAAAATGATAACCACCTTGTTTGATAAGGTTTCTAAAGCCTAAAAAATAGAAGTATGTCAGTAATTGAAATTAAAGTTCCCTCTCCAGGTGAGAGTATTAGCGAGGTTCAGATTGCCAACTGGGTTGTAAAGTCTGGAGACTTCGTTCAAAACGGACAAGTGATTGCGGAAATTGATTCCGACAAAGCTACGTTGGAGATGACTGCTGAAGCGTCTGGTGAAATTACCATTCTTGCTGAAGCGGGCGACACTGTAGCGGTTGGAGCAACTGCTGCAACTATTGACACCTCGAAGCAAGGCAATGCACCTGCTCCAGCAGCGGCTCCGAAAGCGGAAGCGGCTCCGGTTGCAGCACCAACACCTGCGCCAGCTGCGGCACCATCTCCTGGACCAGCACCGAGTTATGCAGCTGGCCACGCGGCCCCTGCTGCTGCGAAGATGATGGCGGAGAACAATGTTTCTGCTGCGCAAGTAAGCGGAACAGGTCCAGGTGGAAGAATTTTGAAAAGCGATGTTACCGCTGCAATGGCAGCCGGATTCGACACTTCTGCGGTTCCTGTTAGAACTGGCGAAAGAACAGAACGTCGCGAGAAGATGACCATGCTTCGCAAAAAAGTTGCTGAACGTTTGGTTTCTGTGAAGAACAACACTGCCATGTTAACCACCTTCAACGAGGTGAATATGAAGCCAGCCATGGATCTTCGCGCGAAGTACAAAGACGTATTCAAAGAGAAACACGGAGTTGGTCTCGGCTTCATGAGCTTATTCACCAAAGCCGTTTGCGAAGCGCTTCAGCAGTTCCCTGCTGTGAATGCACGCATCGACGGAACAGACATCGTGTATAACAACTTCTGCGATGTTGGAATTGCGGTTTCTACTCCGAAAGGACTGATGGTTCCAATTGTGCGAAATGCAGAAATGCTTTCGTTGGCAGACATTGAAAAGAGTATTGGCGGTCTCGCGAAAAAAGCACGTGAAGGAAAAATCACAGTCGACGATATGCAAGGCGGAACCTTTACCATTACCAACGGTGGAGTCTTCGGATCTATGCTTTCAACACCAATCATCAACCCTCCGCAAAGCGCTATTCTAGGCATGCACAACATTGTTGAGCGTCCTGTTGCTGAAAACGGACAAGTGGTTATTCGTCCAGTGATGTACATTGCATTAAGCTACGAT
>JBJOON010000134.1:0-5317 GCA_046051235.1 Bacteroidota bacterium | reverse complement strand
GAATTGCTTCACATCTGCTTTCGGAATGAAACCAATGGTTCCATCGTCGTTAATGCCAACATTCAACTGCACTTCTTGTCCGTTTCTTTTCACCCACATTGGAACGGTTTGTCCTTTCTTGTTGTTCAATTCCGCTTTGATGTCGTTGAAGTAAATGGAATGAACTTCGGCTAAACCAATGACGCTATCTCCTTTCATCAATCCCGCTTCAGCGGCTTTGTTTCCAGCTACCACGCTGTCGACTACGCACGGAATTCACTCCTCCGTCTACCAATTGCTGACCAATGTTTGCTGGAATGGAGATGTCCATTTTCTGTCCGTTTCTTTCAATGGTTACGGTTGAAATATTGTCTACGAGAAGAGACTTGTTTACTTCGCTAAAGCTCTCTGGGCGTTCTCCGTTCAGTGCTAAAATCTTGTCTCCCTCTTGGAATCCGGCTGCCTTCATGGTTTCGTTCACATGCACACCGAATTTCACATTTTCAACGGGAAGGACATCACGTCCCCACATTCCAAGGATAATGGCATAAAGCACGAATCCAACGATCATGTTTACGATAACTCCGCCCATCATAACAATGAGTCTTTGCCAAGCTGGTTTCGAGCGGAATTCCCAATCTTGTGGAGGAAGAGCCATGGCTTCTTTGTCCATGCTTTCGTCTACCATACCCGCAATTTTCACATATCCACCCAGTGGTAGCCAACCGATACCGTATTCGGTATCTCCTTTTTTCTTTTTAATAAGGCTGAACCACGGATCGAAGAAGAGATAGAACTTCTCTACTCGAATTTTGAATAGTCGAGCAGGAATGAAGTGACCTAATTCGTGAAGAATAATGAGTATCGAGAGGGAAAGTATAAGTTGAAACGCTAGAATCATAGACAATTATTGTTGAATCAAAAGTACATCGCAGAAAATGAAAAGAAGTAATTTTTTTTATGAATGTTCTTGTGGGATTAAAAATGTTGGTTAAATTTGCACCTCTCTTGAAATCCTTGACGGGTGCTTTATTCTGGTAACGACAGAAGGCTGAAGACGAAGTGGAGTGTTTTTGTTGGAACGAAGAGTTCCACTAAAAATGTTAAATTCCTCAGTAGCTCAGTTGGTTAGAGCACATGACTGTTAATCATGGGGTCCCTGGTTCGAGCCCAGGCTGGGGAGCAAAGCCTTGCAGAAATGCGAGGCTTTTTTGTTTTTATAAATTATCATTAAGTCCCTGGTTCTCCCGATAGCTATCGGGACAGTCCCGATGGCTATCGGGAGGGGAGCAAAGGCGAACTTCGGTTCGCCTTTTTAGTTTACTTTTGTTAGAAGTCATTAAAGACAATCAACAAATCGAAATGTATACAGCTATTCAAATAGACAGACAGAACCTAACCATCATGGGGGTTCCTTTTTCTGACTTAGCCACATTGGAAGGTGTTTCCCACGCTATTGGAAGCAATATGTTTGAAGGCTTTGTACCTACTCAGAAATCTGTTGAGATAATTCGAGATTATATACTGGGTAAAATATCTGTTGAAGAGTTAATTCAAATCACGAAAGCAGAGTTCCATGGCTGAAAAATATAAATATATTGATTCAAAATATATTTATGTAGACGCGGAAACAGGAATACTTCGAAACATACCAAATTTTAAAAGCGCCGAAGAACTCATCTTTTTCGAAAGTGTTACGGTTTCACAACGAATTCAAGAATTACACAAATCTTCTAATTCCATAACAGGAATAAAAAGTCTATTCGAAATTCACAAGCACCTATTTCAAGACGTTTACGAATGGGCCGGTGAAAAACGAAAAGTAGAAATAAGCAAAGACGGTAAGCAGTTTTTTCTGACGAACTTATTCGATACTGCCCTTGTCTTCATTGACAACTTGATTCTTGAATACAAAGCTCTGAATAAGACAGACAAAAATGCCATTGCTTCGAAACTCGCTGAAATCCTAGATAACATAAATTATCTTCACCCTTTTCGTGAAGGAAACGGCAGAGCTCAACGTGAATTTATTCGAACACTAGCACTCGAAAAAGGCTTCAGCCTAAATCTGAATCCACCAGACAATAAACTTGTCTATGAAAAGTATATGCAAGGAACGATCAATAGCGATTTGAATCTTCTGACATCGTTGATATTTGATCAGCTCGACGAAATGAAGAAATAAGGTTATATCTTTTGATAGAGATGATGTGTCACGCTTTGAGCGGGAACTAAATGGACTTACCGCGGAGGGATGGTCCATAAACTCTTCATTAACTGAAGAAGGCACTAATGATAATGACATATCAGGTAAGTACTTCCTCTTACAAAGAAAAAAGTAGGTAAATAACCCTTCATCATTAAACTCCTTAATGTTTTGAAAAATTAGTATTAAGCAGAGAAAGCATATACCAAACCGGGTCTAAAAGTCTGTAATTTTAGGAAATATCCAAAAATCTCAATAAGCAGTTACCATTCATGCAAGACTTTACGGACCAAGCCGCAAAAAATGGCGTAGAACTTCTCAATAAAGGCGTTTGTCAATTTTGTGGTGCCGATTATGACCGAGGGATTTTCGAATGTATGGAAAACTACAATAATCAACTTGCGTATTTCGATTTCAACGATTCGGAAAATCACTTGTATCGATTTTTAAGTGTTGATGCTCATGCCTTGCAACATCCCGAAATTCACGGACGATGGAGCAATCATTTTCATTTGACAAGATTGCATTTAATTCTTGAAAAGAAGCAAGCATGGGACTACAACAAATCACCTCTACTCAGTGACTACTTGAATAGATACAAATCAAACAAACCAAATGAGTTTCTCAAGGCCCCGGAGCCATTACAAAGAGGAAAAATTACTGCAAGAGATTTGATTAATGCAACAACAGCAGAAGAATGCGCTCAACTTATAATTAAATGGGGAGATGAAGTATATCATTCATGGAGTTCAAGTCATGCAATAATTTCTCAAATTGCAGACGGTTTTTTAGACAACCATTAGAACGTTCAATGATTCAAAACAAAACCACCCTATATATTGCTATGTCATTGGATGGATTTATCTCCGGAGAAAATGACAACTTAGACTTTTTAAATCCCTATCATATCGAAGGAGAAGATTACGGTTACAAGGCTTTTGTGGACAGTATTCAAACTGTTGTAGTTGGAAGAAAGACGTATGAAGTGATTCAAGGAATGGGAGTGCCCTATCATCCCGAAAAACAAGTTTTTGTAATTAGTAAAAAACCTCAAACATCGGTTCACCCAAACATTCATTTCTTCAATGGAAATGTGAAAGAACTCTTCATTCAATTAAAATCGAATTCCAATCACAACATCTATTGCGACGGTGGTTCGCAACTCGCGAACAGCCTCATTCAAGAAGGTCTCATTGATGAAATAATTGTTTCTGTCGCACCAATCTATTTGAACAAAGGCACACTTCTTTTTGAAGCAGGAAAGGTTCCTAAATACTTTGAGCTATTCAGCACCAACGAATTTTCATCTGGGCTGGTTCAGTATAACTATGTGCTTAAAGCAATTTAAAGTAGACAAATATCTTTTCCCTTCGGGATATATCCACGCAGTGGACTAATTCCGACGACAACTTTTCGAAATTTAACCGTATGTTTTTCAGTTAATTAACCTCCTTATTGCCGAAAAACACAATTTTCATCACTTTTCGGCAATAATAAGCCTATATTTGTGATATTCAATTTATTACTGAATATTATGATTGTCAGAGAGGACTACCTGAGAAAACTGAGATTACTCAAGGATCAAAACCTAATAAAGGTGATTACCGGCATTCGTAGGTCTGGGAAATCTTCCTTGCTACAAGCCTTTAGTCTTGAATTGAAAAACAGCGGCACATCGGATTCAAACATTCTATTTTTCAATTTTGAAGAAAGAGAAAATATACAATTGAATCACTGGTCAAACCTCTACGATGAGATTATTCAAAAGACCTCTGAAACAGAAACATATTATATTTTTCTCGATGAAGTTCAATTGATCACCGACTTTGAAAAATTAGTCAATGCGCTTTTCACCAAAAAAAATATCGATCTGTATGTCACGGGGTCCAATGCCTATTTACTCTCTAGTGAATTGGCTACTTTACTTTCGGGAAGATATATTGCTATAAACACTCACCCGTTCTCTTTTAAAGAATTCACGCAAGCGTTTGCAGAGGATGGAAACACAGATAGACTATTCAGAAAATACATGAATGCCAGTTCATTTCCTGAAGCAGTTAACTTGTCTAAAATCGATGAAAATCTTGTGAATGATTATCTGCAAACGATATACAATACCGTTGTCATAAAGGACATTGCTACGCGATATAAATTAAGGAATTTATACAACCTCAAACGATTGATTGATTTCGTTTTTGAACATGTTGGTTCTTATCTCTCACCTACAAATATTGCAGAGGAGTTAAGTAAAGCCAATAAAAATGTTTCTCACCACACGATAACCAAGTACCTCGACTTTCTTGTTAAGTCATACATACTTTATCCGGCTGCAAGATTCGATATAAAAGGCAAAGAACTCCTTCAATCTAATGAAAAATATTACCTCATAGACCTCGGATTAAAGAACATTACCACAACCAATAAAGTTGACAGAAATCTTGGACACAAATTAGAAAACGTAATTTACTTCGAGTTGCTCCGAAGAGGTGGAAAAGTATATGTTGGGAAAAACAATGAAAAAGAAATTGATTTCATTGTACAAAAAGCATACAATGAATACGAGTACTATCAAGTAGCCTACACAGTCAGCGATGAGAAAACACTTGCAAGAGAACTTGCTGCGTTTCAAAACATACGAGACGGATATCCGAAATATCTTTTAACCATGGACTTTGACACAACCAATATCAATGGTATTCAAAAAATAAATGTCATTGACTGGTTGCTCCAGTGACCGCTTCTCCCAACTGAACCTCTCCGCTAATTCTCCTTGTAAGACATAGACAAACCCACATCTCCCTTTACACGAAGCTTCACAGCCACTTGTTCACTCGATGAATTCTCTATTCGAATGGAAGTATTCTCTTCGACTTTCAATTTAATCTTTTCCGCTGGACGCAAGGTTACAATCGAATGTCTTCCACCCGACAAGGGATATTGCCAAATATCTACAGGGGCAATGGAGGTGTTTGTTACACCTACATTGAAACGCCCGTGCTCATTGTCTCCCAGAATAAATGCATCTTTCGCCATTATGTATGTCGTTGAATTCAGCGTTCGAAAAGGCAAACAGGAGGTCATTGAAATGACTAGCGCTAGGATGAGGTATAATAATCTTTTCATTGTAGTTAA
>JBJOON010000133.1:0-5084 GCA_046051235.1 Bacteroidota bacterium | reverse complement strand
CAAGACATTTTGCGGACGTTCAATAGGCCCGGCAACCAATTGCGGATAGAACATCACATACAACGAATAAATTCCGAAATGTCTCTCGGCCCTTTGGTTGCCGCGATACACTTCCACCACATAACTTAAACTCTGAAAGGTGTGGAAGGAAAGTCCAATGGGAAGAAGAATATTCAGTGTGTTCAACGAATAATTCCATCCGATGAGTTCGGCAATGCCGTTGAAATTCCCGATGAAAAAATTACAGTATTTAAAAACGGCTAATATCAATACCGTGCTGACTATACTTCCAATTAACCAACGCCGAGCGATGTGTTTCGAACTGCGTTCAATTTGAATAGCGGCAATGTAATCGACTAAAATGGTAGCCAACAAAATGAAGATGTAAGCCGGAACAAAAAACATGTAGAACACACAGCTAGCTATTAAAAGCATAAGCCAGCGCCACTGATGTGGCAACGTGAAATACAGGGCCGTTACAATCGGAAAGAACAAAAAGAATTCAATGGAATTGAACAGCATCTTATTTCTTAAATTGTAGGGTGTGTTGAATGCTTTCCCATAACAACTCTGCAGCCTTGTCCCAAGTATAGCTTTGATTCTTCAAAACAGGTTTGCGCTCGCCGTTTTCAATCCGAACAATAGCAGATGCAATCTCCCCTACTTCGAACGGACTCACGAAGAAAGCAGATCCGTTCGAAACTTCTTCCATAACAATTTTCGAAGAAGCAATTACCGGAATGTTGCACGCTTCAGCTTCAATCAATGGTATCCCAAATCCTTCATACAAACTCGGAAATACCAATCCCTCTGCTCCTGCCATAAGCAAGGGCAAATCGGCTGTGTGAATATGTCCTAAAAACCGAATGTTCGTTCGGTATTGAATTTTTGCTAAAGCTGCATCCAATTCAGGATAATGCCAAAACTTATTTCCTGCAATCAGAAGACTGGATTCTACTCCGTTCTGAACAGCTTCATTAAACGCTTCCACAACACGATGGACATTCTTTCTTGGATGAAGCGCTCCAACGAACAAGAAGTATTTTTTTCCTTGCGAAAATCGTTCACGAATAACTTGCTTCATATGATCATCGACTGGTGCGAACGTATGATCGATCCCGTTGCAAAGGACATCTATGTCGCTCTCTGGCAGATTGAATGTGCTTGCAATATCTTTTCTACTGAACTCGCTCACAGTCGCGATACGCGAACTCAACTTCACAAAATCACTAGTGCGTTCGTTCCAATACTTCGCATAACGCTTAGGCATAAATTCAGGAAAGTGAACGAAGTTAATGTCGTGAATAATGGTCAATTGAGGTACAGGACATCTGCGTGATGCATGCGCATCTGGTGAAATAAAAATGTCTGCCTTTATTCGTTTTAATTTGAACGGTACGCTGTAGTCGAACCACCAATCGAATAACCAAGGCCTGCGTGCAGGAGGAAAAACGCGATGCTGAAAAACGTTCTTGCCAAATTGCCAATGGTCGTCTTTCTTCCGATCGCTCAATAAATGAAATTCATGCTCGGGAAATCGGTGCGCCAACCGCTTAATAGTCTCATATGTAAAGCGTCCTATGCCCTCCAGTTTTCCTGGAATAAGCAAACGGGTATTAATGGCAATACGCACCCCGGAAGAAAATTAAAGCAGTTGCGAAACGATCTTCTCTACAGAATATCCGTCTGCTTCAGCTTTGTAATTGCGTACGATACGGTGACGAAGAATTGGCAATGCCACGGCCTTTACGTCTTCAATGTCTGGACTGTATTTTCCGTTCAACGCCGCATTCACTTTCGCTCCAACAATTAAGAATTGAGAAGCGCGTGGACCCGCACCCCAGCTAAGGTATTGATTCGCCAATGGATCTGCATTCTCTCTGTTTGGACGTGTCTTTGCAACCAAACGAACAGCATACTCAATAACATTATCAGGAACAGGCATCTTACGAATCAGCTGCTGATAGAACTGAATTTCTTCAGAAGTAATAACAGGTGAAAGCGTTTGTGACACGCCTGAAGTTGTTTGCTTCACAATAACCAACTCTTCTGTTAACGTTGGGTAGTCGACCCATATGTTGAACATGAAACGGTCCAATTGCGCTTCAGGCAAAGGATAAGTTCCTTCTTGTTCTATCGGGTTTTGTGTTGCTAAAACGAAAAACGGAGAAGGCAAAACATGTGTTACCCCGCCTGCTGTTACGCGACGCTCTTGCATGGCTTCCAACAAAGCACTTTGTGTTTTTGGAGGAGTACGGTTAATCTCATCGGCCAATATGATGTTCGAAAACAAAGGACCTTTGATGAACTTAAACTGACGTGATTCATCTAAAATTTCAGAACCAATGATATCGCTCGGCATTAAGTCCGGGGTGAATTGAATGCGGTTGAAAGACAAACCCAATACTTGCGAAAGTGTATTTACCAAAAGGGTTTTAGCCAAACCAGGAACACCTACAAGCAGACAGTGACCATTTCCTAAAATTGAAATAATAACGTCGCGCACGGCTTCGTCTTGTCCGACCATTACCTTTTGAATCTCGAATTTCAGCGCGTTGTATTTTTCCTTCAACGCATCTAACGCTTCTACATCTGATGTAAATGTGGTCATGGTATTATTTTTTATTCCAGTTGAATTGAAACGTGCAGTTCTTAAACTGATCGTCCATAAATGAGTAGTTCTTCTTTAGCGCTTTCGCAACCCACAGGTCTGTCGCGGCCTGACGCTCTATGCTTTCCGTCTTCGCTTGGAACAACTCATAGTCTTGCTCCATGTTCGCTCTGTGCGCAGGAATCCGAGCGTCGAGCTGATAAATAACATACGCATCTTTTCCGTTCGGCTGCTTCGCCAATTGCGGCTCAGACAATTCCCCTTCTTTCAATCGCGATAATGTTAAATTCAATTCTGCTGATAAGGTCGCTACGTCGTGACGTGTTCCACCTGTTTGCATATTCATAATCTTTCCCGCCTGATTCTTTGTCTCTTCATCTGTGCTGAAACGTGCAGCGGCAGCGTTGAATGAAATCTTCTTTGCCTTCAATTCGTTGTAGACAGAATCTAATTTGGTCTTACAAAGATTGAAATCTTCGTCCTTGATTTTCGGTGACATTAAGATGTGACATGCGCGGTAGTATTCGCCACGCTTTTCGACCACCTTCACAAAATGATATCCATAGGTAGACTTAAATACGGGAGAATAATTTCCTTCATCTGTGGTGAAAACTGCAGACTCGTATTCAGGAACAAAGCTTCCTTTGCGAATCATGTCGTAACAACCGCCTTTGAATTTCGAACCCGGATCTTCGCTGTGTCTGCGGGCTTGAATGGTCATGCTTGTGCGTCCAGACGCAATATCGTTTCGAACACTATCTAGAAAATGAATCACCTTCTGATTTTCGCTTTCAGGAATTAACGGCGCAATAACAATCTGCGAGTACTGCACTTGCTCTCCAATAAGGGGCAGAGAATCGATGGGCAAAGACTGGTAGTATTTCAACACTTGTGACGGTGTGATTTTTACATTCTTCGTTATTTCTTCTTGCTTCTTTTGAGTTAAAAGTTGATCGCGAATCATGTCGAAGAAATCTACTTTCAACTGCGAGATTGGCTTTCCGTAATACGTTTCGAATTGTTCAACGCTTCCCAACATTTCAACGAAATAGGTGATTCGTTTTTCTACTTGCGCATTCACTTCACCGTCGGTTACTTCGACGCTGTCTACTTTCGCTTGATGCAACAAAAGCTTCTGATACAATAGGTTCTCAAAGATTGAACACTCCTTTTCAGCAGGCAATTGTGACTTCCCTTGCGTTAATTCAAATTTGGCATTTTCTAAATCGGAAAGCAGAACAACTTCAGCACCTACCCCTCCAATAATTTTATCTATGGTTTTGCCTGGCTGTGCCCAAGAATAGACAGACAGCATTACAAACATTAACCACAAAATTCCTTTTTTCATTCGCTTATTGTTCTAATTTGCCTTCGGCTTTTGCTTGGTCGTAAAGACCGTTTCTCATTTTCTGCAAGACCTCTTGCTTTCTAATGTTCAGCAAGATACTTGCAATATTGCTTCGAACCATTTCCATTGGAGATGAATCTCCAGGAAGCAGGTAAGAACCAATTTTCACCCAAATTATTTCACCATTGAAGTTAATCTGTTGGGTAGAAGTGGCCTGTGTTAAAAACTGGGAACGGTCAGCAATAGCTAATGGAATGAGCTGAGCGAATTGTTCCCAATTGATGTAGGTTGAATAGTTGTAGTAATGCTTCGCTCCGGCTTGAACACAGAAGGCTTCCCAAGTAGCAATATCATCTGAAGCGAACGCTGAAGACATGTTTTTCACGTCTTTCGACTTTTCTGGAAGTGAACAAAACTTCAATTTCAAGAAGTGTTCATTTACTTTCAAAGAAGATTTATTTGCTTCATAATAAGCAAGAATCTGGTCATCGGTTACAACCGTATCCATGTTCTTCTTTATCCAGTCTTGTTCGAAGGAATAGATCAGCAGCGATTTACGATAGTCTTCAATTCTTCTTTCAACAGCAAGTTTCTCTTCGTCTGACATCTTCTCTGCTTCTTGCAAAACAAGGGCGTCTTTCAACCACGATTGAATGATCTCTTGTGCAAGTGCTGCTGAATCTTCCTTAGAAATATTGTTTGGAATGCGCTCGCGCAATTCCTCCATGGTTAATACGGCATCTCCTAAATGCGCAACAGCATCGGGCGATGAATTACCGCAACCTGTTGCGACAAACACACAAAACGCTGCGATAAAAATGTGTGCAGCTCTCATGGTTTACTTTGCAATAGAATGAAGAACTTCTGTGTTGATCTTGTAGGTGCGAGCTTTGCGCAACTCTTCTACCCATTGTTTATCCAAGAAATTTTGATATTCCGAAGTAACTAGACCGCGGGCTTCTGACAATTTCTTTGGAGACTTGTTCAACAACTCTTCAATGTCAACCACCATTACTTGACCATTCATTGGAACGTTCACGCTTAATCCTTCCGTCCACTTAATCTTACCCAACACTTCGCGATCTTCACGAGCGAACAACCCACCTTCTGTTTGAAGGTTCAATT
>JBJOON010000132.1:0-5106 GCA_046051235.1 Bacteroidota bacterium | reverse complement strand
ATTTAATTGGTGGTGAAATTTATTATACACACACTAACGGAAATAATTACACCGTAACGTTGAAGATATTCAGGGATTGTGGTCCTGCGAATGTTAACGGAACAGACTTCGACGCAGCTGTTTCAATTGGAATTTTCACGAGTAACAACATATTGTTCGACGAACTTTCAATAAACCTCATTAGCACAAATGTCACCAACATCCCCGTGACCTTGAACAACCCTTGTTTCGTATTACCTCCGGACATTTGTGTTGAGCAGGCCATCTATACTGGAAGCGTGAACCTTCCTCCTACTCCAGGCGGATATAACATTGTTCATCAGCGTTGTTGCTTTCAGCCTAGTATTGATAATTTAACCACTCCGCAATCGCAAGGAGTTTCCTACGTAGCGCATGTGCCAGGGACAAGCGAACTCGCTGTCGGTTACAACTCCAGTCCACGATTCACAAACTTTCCTCCTCCTGCTCTATGCAAGAATGCGTCGTTCACCTTTGATCATTCTGCGGTTGATCCTGACGGAGACGTAATTGTGTACTCGTTTTGCGCACCGTATTTGTTTTCTGATCAGTTCAACCCAATGCCAACTCCGCCGAACGATCCCCCTTATCCGAACTTAACCTACGGCCCTGGCTTTTCTTCAACTTATCCAATTACAAGTAATCCCGCCATGGGAATTAATCCGACTACCGGACTCATCAGCGGAACAGCAACTCAAGTGGGACAGTACACCATAACTGTATGCGCGGAAGAATACAGGAATGGTGTATACATTTCCACTACACGAAGAACTTTTCAATTCAACGTAACGCTATGCGACCAAGCTATTGTTGCTGGTTTTCCTGAACAAACTTCATTTTGTGATGGTCTTGAGATTAGCTTGATTAATCAAAGTACAAACGCATCTTTTTGGGCTTGGGATTTTGGTGTTCCATTCGAAAATACAGACGTGAGTGCGGAAGAGAACCCTACTTTCACCTACCCTGAACCAGGAACATACATCATTACTTTGGTTGCTAACCCTGGTTGGTCTTGTTCCGATACGGTCAATGCAACCTACACTATTTTTCCCGACATAGCCCCCAATATCACGGTTGAGGATTACGCCTGTGTGAATCAATTAGACACGTATGACTTCCTCGGATCTGCAACATTCGTGGCGAACAACGGAACCCTTCTTTGGGACTTCGGAGCGAATTCCATACCTTCTAGTTCTGACGTGGTTCATCCGCAAGGAATAATTTTCGATTCGAATGAAGCTGTTCATTCTATAACATTAACGGCAACTGCCGATAACGGTTGCTCGCAAGACACGACCATTACCATTGTTAATCCGCCCGATCCCGTGGCCGTCATTCCCAATCAAACAACTTTTTGCGATGGACTGACGTACGTCTTCGAAAACGCTTCATTGAATGCAACAGATTATTGGTGGGAATTCAACACGGTCTTCAACGGCGATTATTCTAACGACTTCGAACCACAATTTTCTTTTCCCGATACGGGAAGTTATATCATTCAACTTATCGCCTATTCTGAGTTTAATTGTCCTGATACAACAATAAATGTTATTGATATTCGAGGAAATCTCATCCCATCGTTTCCTGCGCAAAGCAACCAGTGTCTTTCCACAAACAGCTTCGATTTTCAAGCTATCGGAGCGAACACCAACTTCGCAACTTATCTCTGGGATTTCGGAAGTCCTGAAATTCCAAACTCAACATTGGCCAACCCACAAAATATTTCTTATTCTCAGGAAGGAACATATACGGTAACGCTAACAATAACGGATAACGGATGTACAGAATCCTACATAGACGATGTTTGGGTTCCGATTGACCCCTCTCTCGACCCTTCCATTTTTCCAGCGGCGGGATGCCCGCCGGTATTTGGAACCTTTAACGCCGTTGCACAAAGCAACACACAATTGTTTTACGAATGGGATTTTGGCGATGGATCGGGAAGCTCTCAACAAAACAACCTACATATTTACAACACCCCCGGATCGTACGATGTCTCCCTTATGGTTTATACTGTCACTGGGTGTATTGATACGCTTTATCAAAGTTTAGATAACGCTATTGTAGTTTATCCGCTGCCCAATGCCGGATTCTCCATTGTACCACAAAACGTACACATCTTGAGTCCGAATACTACCATAACAGATTTGTCTACTGGAGGAATAAACTGCATCTACTCCATGTCAGACGGTGGTTCTAGCAGCGATTGCAATTTCCCTTACGACTGGACCGAAGCTGGAATTCAAACCATTACGCAAACGGTAACAAATGAATACGGATGTATTGACCAAGCCACGGGAGAAGTCGTCGTAAGCGGATTTTTATTCTACGCACCGAACAGCTTCTCGCCCAATGACGATGGCATCAACGATGTTTGGATCCCTGAATCTACTGGGACCACAAGTTATGAATTGGAAATTTACGACCGTTGGGGACAAATGATTTTTCAAACAAACAACCCAAAAGAAGCATGGACAGGCAATGTCTTGGGTGGTGAATATTTCGCAGCGAACGGCGTTTACAATTATCAAATCCGAATGAAGGATTTGATTGAATTGCCGCATGAATTTTCAGGGCATATTGTTTTATTCCGATAGGGGCGATTTTCCTTTGGAAAGGATGTCTGCGACGAATGCCTTCGGCGAATGTTCTTTGAACGAATTTAAGGGCGAAAAATTTTCCGCCCCGACGACTGCCTTACTTTAGAATACAAAATTGAACGACACATTAAACGCTAGCCCACGCATGTTACGCGTGTTCTTGAATGGGATCATGTAATTCATCTTCGAATCAATTAAAACGTATTTATTCTTGAAGATTTCAAGTCCAACAGCAGGAGCCAAATAACCAAATGTCTCCTTACGCTTGTCGTTCGATGCCAGCATTCCTCCTATCGTATATCCGCTATAGAGATTGAAGAATTTCTTCGAGCCTCTTCCCAAATGACGCGAATAAAAATCTTGTCCGAATCCAAAGATGAACATCTCTGAATAGTGCATCGTATCCGTATCTAATTTATCTGTTGTTTTGTATGCACCCAACGTCGCGAATGACTTGCCTTTTGTGAATACATACTTCAAAAAGACTCCTTGATAGTATGGACTACTCAGTGTATCGTAAGGTTCTTCAATTTGAAAATAAGAATACTCCACCCCCGGCATGTTTATCCATTGAACAGAGCTAGTCTGAGGGGTATAGGTTTCATCTTCAATCTCTAAATCAACAACGTAATAATATTCCGCAGCTGTCAGGTTGTTCAAATCTGTTTGTGAGCTGCGAATGCTTGTTTCCCAATTCTTCAACTCTCTCCACATGTTCTTGTATTGATCAGACTGTGGATCCATCTTTTCCATCAGTGAATTTTGAAGCTGAATTTGATCTTGATAGTATTTGATGTTTCCTTTCAACTCTTCCACACGTGCGGTGTTGTCTGTTGTGTTCAAGTTATTCTCTGTGAACAACCCCATGTCCTTCACCACCTCTTTATAGGCTGCATACAATTTGGGTTCAATACTGAAATTCACGGTATACCTTAACGGAGATTCATTCTGACGAGAAACCATAATGTTGTTGGAAGTAATGAACGCATTCATCTTCTGAACGGAAACCCAGTAATCTGTGGTTTGAATTCGCTGCTCAACGGTAGTGACTCTGTATCGCACTTGCGCATTCAACCCCAAAACATTTACCACTGCGAACAAAAGGAAAAGTATCTTTTTCATTTCAACATATTTCCACAAATATAAGTGCGTCCGAACTTTAAGATTAACTTTGCAACCTCATTCGAAGAATACCATGTTTGAAAATTTATCCGATAAGTTAGAAAGAGCGCTGAAAGTCTTGAAAGGACATGGCCAGATTACTGAAGTCAATGTATCTGAAACATTGAAAGAAGTGCGTCGTGCTTTATTAGACTCTGACGTTAGTTACAAGACCGCTAAAGAATTCGCAGACCGTGTGAAGGAAAAGGCGCTTGGACAAAAGGTTCTGACAGCCATTAGCCCTGGACAATTATTGGTAAAGATTACCCAAGACGAGTTGAAAGACTTGATGGGCGGCGAACACAGCGAACTGAACTTCCAAGGAAATCCAGGAATTATCTTAATGAGCGGTTTGCAAGGTTCGGGAAAAACAACATTCTCTGGAAAGCTTGCGAACTACCTTAAAACGAAAAAAGGAAAGAATCCACTTTTAGTGGCTTGTGATATTTACCGTCCAGCTGCGATTAACCAATTGCATGTCGTAGGAGACAGCATTGGCGTTAAAGTCTACAGCGAACCCGAAAATAAAGACGCTGTTTCAATTGCGAAAAATGCATTGGCCTTCGCCAAGCAAAACGGACACAACGTGATCATTGTCGATACTGCCGGACGTCTTGCGGTTGATGAGCAAATGATGACTGAAATTGCTGCGGTGAAGGATGCCCTTCAACCGACAGAAACGTTGTTCGTGGTTGATGCCATGACCGGTCAAGATGCTGTAAATACAGCGAAAGCATTCCATGACCGATTGAATTTCGACGGAGTTGTTCTTACGAAGTTAGACGGTGACACCCGCGGTGGAGCTGCGTTAAGCATCAAGAGCGAAGTAAACAAACCGATTAAGTTTGTTGGAACGGGAGAGAAAATGGATGCGCTCGACGTGTTCTATCCTGAGCGTATGGCTAGCCGTATTCTTGGAATGGGCGACGTGGTTTCCTTGGTTGAAAAGGCACAAGAGCAATTCGACGAAGAACAAGCCAAGCGTCTTGAAAAGCGCATCAAGAAAGACCAATTCGACTTCAACGATTTCTTGGAGCAAATTGGACAGATTAAGAAAATGGGAAGCATGAAAGACCTCATGGGTATGCTTCCTGGCATGGGACAGTTGAAAAACGTGGATGTGAACGACGATGCATTTAAATATGTTGAAGCCATTATTCACAGCATGACTCCTGCTGAACGTTCGAATCCGAGTATCATTAATCCTTCGCGCAAAGCGCGTATTGCCAAAGGATGCGGACGTCCGCTTGAAGAAGTGAACAAACTCATGAAACAGTTCGATCAAACGCGTCAGATGATGAAGATGTTCACGAACAAGAGCCAAATG
>JBJOON010000131.1:0-5114 GCA_046051235.1 Bacteroidota bacterium | reverse complement strand
CTGGTACCTGGTAGCATTCGTTCCTGAGCGCGATAAAATTTTAACTTTCGGATTGGAGCGCATTGTTTCCATCGAACCGAATAAAACGAAGTTCTCTGTGCCCAAAGGATTTTCTCCTGAAACGTTTTTCAAATACAGCATGGGTATTTCGGAGAGCACGGGTAAGCCTGAAAAGATTGAACTTCGCTTTTCCACAGTTGCTGCCAAGCTGGTAGAAACACAGCCACTTCATTCTTCACAAAAGAAAATAAAAGAATCGAAAGAAGGAACTGTATTTCAATTTGAATTACACCCGTGTCAAGAGCTTTACAACTTCATTCTCAGCTACGGAAACGAGGTTGAAGTGTTGAAACCCGCTTCTCTTCGAAAAGAAATTTTAAATCGCCTCGATCTTGCGATGAAAAATTACAAATAATTTTCACCTCGTAAATCCATTACAATTTGAAGGGTGTTCTTTGAAGAAAATTCAAAGACATGCAAAACCTAACTCAAATTCAAGACGTAAAAATGTACATCGAATCTTTCCTTCAACCACAAGGACTGAACGCTTATGCGTGGGAGAATACCAAGCGAACAGCGATGGAAGTATGGGAATGTCATTTAAAGAACAGACCCGTTCGCAGAAACCTAAATTTCTTGTGCAAGGAATTCTATCAAATGATACGCAAACCAAACGGCGAATACATTGTCCCTCGAAGTTCTTTTCGAACCATGTAATCTGCTTTCGCCTCGTACATCCTATCTTTGCGAGGTGAAAGCCGTTTACATCCTTTTCAAAAAAGAGTTTCAGCTCGACATGCGTAAAAAGCAATTGCTTTTCGGCATCTTGCTCTTTGTGCTTTCTACCGTTTTTACCTGCTATCTCTCGCTTGAGAAAATTGAGGATTCGAAAGTCCTTGCAGCGCTCTTCTGGATTGTCGGATTGTTCGCAGCATTCAACGCCATGCAGAAATCGTTTCAACAAGAACAAAGCGGAACGGATAAATTACTCTATACGTTGGCTTCTCCGAGACAAGTTTGGATTGCAAAAGCAGCATATTATGCCCTACTGATCCTCGTTTTGAATCTTCTTTCAATTATACTCTTCTCACTTTTCTTCGGAGCAGGTATTTGGTCGAGAACTTCGATGGACCTTTTACTTTTGGCTGTTTTTCTGGGTAGCATTGGTTTAGGCACTGCTCTTACCTTTCTTTCAGCACTATCCTTCAAAGCCAACGGATCTGCTTCGCTGACCGTGGTGTTGGGATTCCCGGTTCTTATGCCCTTCCTCTTCTCGCTTACTTCAGTTACTTTGAACATTTTAGACGGAGCAACATGGGAGGTCGCCTCTTTCGGAATGATGCTTCTTGCAGGCCTGTTTTTAACCACAACGATTATGTCGTTGTTCCTGGTTCCATTCTTTTGGAAGTCTTGATAATTCGCACCTTTTTTTTCATCTGTTTCCCCTTATTCGTGCTTAATTTCGCCCGTGAACAATTCCATTCTTGAATGAAGCATTGGTATAAAATTTTAGGAAGTCTTTTTCTCTTGTATGCCTGTACATTTTCATTGTACCACTCGCTAGATCCGGCTTTGGTGGTTGCCGATACCACTCAGCTGAGAAGCGGTTATAATCGAATTGAATTGGCTGGACATTACACCCACTTCAAAGATGTTCAGACGAAAGCTGGAATTCGAATTGGAGAATACTATTTCCAAGGAGATGTTCAACCCATTGACAATGGAAAACTAGCCATAACATTAGACCTTCCAGACACCCTTCCTTCAAACGCTATTTTGTTCAAAGCATACAACAGTGCAGATGGCGAAATGATTTTGAATCAAGCGTGTTCACTTGGAAACATTGTTCTTGATACGGCGGCGACAGATTCTTCTTGGGTGAAGAACGTGAAGCAAGAGAAATACACCGGCTTTGGATTTCCGAATTTACCTGTGTTGAATGAAACCATTCGCAACCTCATGTGGCACGTGCCGATGTGGTTTACGATGTTCTTCATAATGATTCTTTCTTTCGCGAATAGTCTTCGACTTTTAAACTTGAAAGAATCGCCAAACAGATTAGAGAGAATGTTGAAGTTCGACATGCGTTCAACCTTGTTGAATGAAGTCGGAATTCTTTTCTGCGTGTTGGGCTTATTAACGGGATCGCTTTGGGCAAGATACACTTGGGGTGATTGGTGGACGAAAGATCCTCAGTTGAACGGAGCATTGGTTGTCTTCTTGGTTTACGCTGGATATTTCATCCTACGGGCTTCTATTAACGATGAAGACAAACGCGCACGCATTTCTGCTGTGTTCAACATCTTCGCATTTGTCTTGATGTTCATTTTACTCATGATCATGCCTCGCTTCGCGGCGGGATTGCATCCCGGTAAAAGTGGAAACCCTGCGTTTTCGCAATACGATTTAGACAGCACGTTGCGAACAGTCTTTTATCCAGCCGTGTTCGGATGGATCTGCTTAGGTTACTGGCTCTATGAAGTTCGCATTCGAGCGAAGCGCATTAAAGAAGAATTAAAAATTACAGAAGATTAATATGGACTACTTTCAACATTTCGGAAAGATGCCTGTTGTGATAGGTGTTGTAACACTTATTCTCGCAGGAATCATTGTCTACCTCGCTCGTCTCGACATTAAAGTTTCGAGATTGGAAAAGAAGATGAAAGAACAAAATCAAAAGTAAGATGAGCAAACTTCAGATTGTTTTATTGATTTTAGTGGCGGTTGTTTTCGGAATTATCATTGCCACTTACGCGCAAAGCACGAATTCTGCAACCTTTAGTGAAGCCGCAGAGCACGTGGGAGAGAAATATAAAATTGTTGGAACGTTAGATAAAAACGTTGCCATCCAAAACGATCCGATGGTGGATGCGAATCTGACCATTTTCAATGTCATTGATGCGGATGGAAAATCGCAAGTGGTGCACCTTCATCAAGACACTGGTAGACCACTCGGATTAGAAAGATCTGAAAACGTAACACTCGAAGGTAAAATGTCTGCCGATGGAATTTTCCACAGCGATCACCTTCAAATGAAGTGTCCAAGTAAATACAACGAAGAGAAGCACGAAATGTAATTAGTGAATGAAGAATATTGAATACTTGAATGAACACCTTTTGCCCGGCCAAATCGGGCATTTTGCTGTAGTCTTAGCTTTTGTCGCTGCTGCATTTTCCGCAGTGACTTATTTCCTATCGGTGAAAAACAATGAGGATGCTTCCTGGAGGAAACTCGGACGCATTGGATTCTTCATTCATTCTGGAGCTGTGTTAACAGTGGTTGCTACTTTATTTTACATCCTCTTCAGTCATTACTTCGAATACAAATATGCCTTCGATCACCTGAACACGGAAATGCCCATGAAGTATATCTTCTCGTGCATGTGGGAAGGACAAGAAGGAAGTTTCTTGTTGTGGATTTTCTGGCAAATGGTTCTCGGACTTATTGTTCTCTTTACTGCCAAAAAATGGGAAGCAAGTGTCATGGCTGTTATTGCCTTGGTTCAAGTATTCCTAGCGTCCATGCTTTTGGGAGTTTATTTCGGTGACTTCCAATTTGGTTCTTCTCCTTTCGGATTGTTGCGTGAAGCAACCGTGAACATTGGGCTTCCATGGACGCAGAAAGCTGATTATTTAAGCCTGCCTCTTTTCCAAAACGGAAAAGGATTGAATCCGCTTCTTCAAAACTATTGGATGACCATTCATCCACCTACCCTTTTCTTAGGCTTCGCCTCTACCCTCATTCCTTTCGCTTATGCGTTAGCCGGTTTGTGGAAAGGAGAACGCTCTTCATGGATGAAACCCGCTGTGCCATGGGCATTTTTCGGAGTTATGATTTTAGGAACAGGAATACTTATGGGAGGTGCTTGGGCCTATGAGGCACTAGGCTTTGGCGGATTCTGGGCATGGGATCCTGTAGAAAACGCTTCCCTTGTTCCGTGGTTAACCTTGGTTGCGGCCGCTCACTTGTTGGTGATTAACACACGCAAAGAGACCTCACTTTTTAGCACCTTAATTTTAACGTTGAGCAGCTTTGTTCTCGTTGTTTATTCAACCTTCCTAACAAGAAGCGGTGTTCTTGGTGACAGCAGTGTTCACAGTTTCGTTGACAGCGGAATTCTTGCACAGCTGTTGGTTTACTTGCTCGTATTCGTTGGACTTTCAACCTATATGATCGAAAACACCAAAGTGTGGAAGAACATTTATGCCGCTGCAAGTGGTATACTTCTTTTAATTGCCATCGGCCATTTGGCAACAGGCACATTTCCCGAACCTGCTGAAGGAGAAAAAGTTCTTCCCGGAGAAGGCACCTGGATTCCTGCATTAACATTAATATTCATTTTACTTTCTGCAATGTACCTTTTGGTAGCTTACAACAAAAAGTACAAAACCAAAAAGGAAGATGAAGAAGAGTTGTGGAGCCGCGAATTCTGGATGTTCTTAGGAACATTGGTGCTTTCGCTTTCTGCCATTCACATCACCTTTGTCACTTCCATAAACGTTTGGAACATTTTCTTAGTTCCGTTGGAAGGACTTTTCAATTGGATGCACACCTCATTCAATTGGGAATTTGCTAAATCTTTGGCAGAGCACAATTTCTCTGCTGCTTCTGGTGACGATCGGTTCACTCAATTCCATCAGGTTCAAATTCCTTTGACCATTGTGCTGCTACTTATTATCGCCATTGGACAATGGTTGAAATACAAGAAAACCGACACGAGTAAATTCTTGAAGTCATTGATTCTCTCTTTCGCTGCTGCATTGATCCTTACCATTGCATTCGTAATCTTCCAAGAAAAATATCCGTTGCCACTAGGCATTCTTTTCTTCTCTGCCCTTTGGGCCTTATTCGCCAATGCAGATTACGCTGTTCGAATTATCAAAGGAAAACTCAACCACATTGGTGCAAGCGTTGCGCACATTGGATTCGCTATGCTCTTGTTGGGTGCGTTAATTAGCACAGGAAACAGCTATTTCATTTCGCGCAATGTGAACGGTGACATTACCCAAGTGAACAAGGAATTCAAGAACAACGAAGACCTTTTGATTCTTCAAGGAGACACGTTGCGCATGGGTGAGTATTTCGTTTCATTTCGAAATAAATACAAGGAAGG
>JBJOON010000130.1:0-5115 GCA_046051235.1 Bacteroidota bacterium | reverse complement strand
CGATCACAACAAAGACAACTCTTTCTTTTTTTCCGGTTCGAAGGGCATTCTCGAAAAACCATTCTTCCGAATTCCCATTCGAAGAAAGCGATGCTTGGTTATTGCCGATGCATTTTACGAAGGCCCCGAACGCGGCGGTTTATCTCATCCGCATTGCGTTTTCCTTTCAACAGGAAGAATGCCTTTCGCTTTTGCGGGGGTCTACGACGAATGGAGAAATCCTTCGACACAAGAAACACTGCACTCTTACGCCATCGTGACAACGGCGGCACCTCCAGGCGTACTTCAACAAATCGGACATCCGCGTTGTCCGTTAATACTTTCGAAACAACAAGAAGAACTTTGGCTCGATCCGCAAGCTCATCTTTCAGATATCACAGCCATGCTTCAGCCCGTTGTTGATCTAGAATTGAACGCTTATCCTGTAAGCACAGACATTAAAAGTATTCAAGCGGAAGGAAGCGATTTACTGAAACCAACGGGAGACGCGCTACTCCCCGAAACATCATTCATTCTTCATCAGCACATCGAATTGTTCGGAATGGGAGAATCACGTGCGAAGAAAAGAAGAGCAAACGAAGGACCTACTCTTTTCGATTAATTGTGCTGAACACTCATTCGTATTACAGCCTTCGCTACGGAATATTAACCGTAGAAAACATTGTTGAATTCGGCTTGCAAAATGAATCTGAATTTGTTTCGCTGACCGAAATAAATTCAACCACTACCCTTCACGATTTTCTTCGACTCACGAAAAAAAACAAGGTGAATCCCCTTTGGGGAATTGACTTTCGTAACGGCGCACAACAACAGTTTATCGCCTATGCTCGAAACACTGCCGGAGTAAATGAACTTGCAACTTTCCTATCAGAACATCTTCATCAGAAAAAAGAATTCGAAGCGCGCGCGCCACAATGGAAACATTGCGCAACCATCTATCCGTTTGAAAATTTCAAACGCGAATCGTTTGCGCTAAGCGAAAATGAATTCATTGGAATTCAGTCGAACGACTTACCCATTTTCGAACGAAGTGAATGGAACAAGCAACGCAGCAAAGCCCTTGCCTTTCACACTTCAACCTTTAAATCGCAACGTCATTTCAACATGCATCAATTGCTTCGATGCATTGAACAGAACATATTGCTCAGTCGTCTTCAACCCTCAGAGCAAGGCAAGCGCAAAGACATATTCCTTTCGAAAGAAGGATTTAAAACAACTTTCGAAGGTTCGCCAGACTTGTTCGACAACACCTTGAAATTCGGAAACGAATGGATGTGGAACGAAATCATTGATCATTCGAAATCGAGAAACCAGGAAACTTTCACAGGCAGTCTTGAAGAAGACATGAAGCTCTTAAAACAGCTTACGAATGAAGGTCTCGAATATCGATACGGAAACGAACCGAACAACCGTTCGGTTATTGAAGAACGTATTCAAAAGGAATTAGAAATTATTGAGCAGAAAAATTTCGTTTCCTATTTCCTCATCAATTGGGACATCACACAATTTGCAAGAGACCGCGGATACTATTACGTGGGAAGAGGAAGCGGCGCAAACAGCGTCATTGCCTACTTGTTGCGCATTACAGATGTGGACCCCATTGAACTGGATTTGTACTTCGAACGATTCATTAATTTATACCGACAAAACCCTCCGGATTTCGATATTGATTTTTCATGGACAGACAGAGAAGAAATAACGGAATACATTTTCGAGCGTTATCAGAACGTTGCATTACTCGGAGCCTACAACACGTTTCAATACAAAGCAGTTGTTCGTGAGTTGGGAAAAGTATTCGGACTCCCCGTTGAAGAAATTGAATTGTTAAGCAGCGGCAAATTCAATCCGAATGCCCTCGACAAGAACCAGCAGAACGTCATGCGTTATGCGTCATTCTTGCAGGATTTTCCCAATAGCTTGAGTATACATTCTTGCGGAATTCTAATTTCGAATGAGCCCATTCACAATTACTCTGCAACGTTCCTTCCTCCGAAAGGACATCCGACCGTTATGTTCGACATGGTTGTGGCTGAAGACATTGGACTTCACAAATTCGACATTCTTTCACAACGCGGATTGGCGAAGATCAAAGAAGCCGTTCAGTTAGTGAAAGAAAAATATCCGAGAAGAGAAATCGATCTTCACAACGTTGCTCCGCTGAAAACAGATGAGCGCATCAAAGACCTTTTGCGCAACGCGAAAGCGATTGGTTGCTTTTATGTTGAATCTCCTGCCATGCGCATGCTGTTGACGAAATTACAAGTAGACGATTACTTGGGATTGGTCGCAGCGAGTTCTGTTATTCGTCCGGGAGTGAGCAGCAGCGGTATGATGAAAGAATTCATTCACAGGCATCGCGACCCGAAGGCCAGAGAACGTGCACATCCGCAATTGCTCGCCATTATGCCAGAGACCTACGGCGTTATGGTTTATCAGGAAGACGTGATTAAAGTGGGGCACTACTTCGGCGGACTCACCTTAGCCGAAGCCGATGTGTTACGTAGAGGAATGAGTGGAAAGTTTCGTGGAAGAGAAGAATTCGAACGAACCAAAGAATCGTTCTTCGAAAAAGCAATTGCGAAGGGAAATGATGTTAACGATGTCGCAGAAATATGGAGACAAGTTGAAAGCTTTGCTGGTTATGCTTTTGCGAAAGGACACAGTGCGAGTTATGCCGTTGAAAGTTATCAGAGTTTGTTTCTGAAAGCCTACTACCCCATTGAATACATGACGGCTACGTTGAATCACTTCGGGGGATTTTACGACACAGAAATTTATGTGCTCGAAGCCATGAAGCACGGAGCAAAAATTTCTGCGCCCTGCATCTGGGAAAGCGAAGCAACTTGCGTTTTGCATGGCAATGAGATAATACTTGGATTCGGATTAATAAAAAGTTTGGAAACGAACACCATTATTCGCATTCTTAAACTCCGTCAGAACGAAGGCATTCGAAGCATTGCGCAGCTTATGGATAAGGCGCATGTTTCGGTTGAACAAATGAGTCTGCTCATTCGCATTGGAGCTTGCAGAAAATTCAACAAGCCGAAAAAAGACTTGTTGTGGGAAACGCACTTTCACGGGAATCCAGACAAACCTGAAATGGGGCTCTCGCTCTTCGAAGAACCAGAAAAAGATCTAACGCTTCCGAAATTTCAAGACGATTGGTTAGAGACTGCGTTCGACGAAATGGAACTCATTGGATTTCCACTTTGTTCTCCTTTCGAATTAGCAGCAGAAACATTAACCGTTACGGAAGTTGCTTCGCAACTTCCCTTCCAACTAAACAAAAAAACATCCGTTGTTGGCTATCTCGTTAATGTGAAAAAGACGCGAACGAACAAAGGCGAGCTAATGGGGTTCGGAACGTTCTTAGACAAAGAGCTTCAGTTCTTCGACACGGTGCACTTCCCGAACAGTTCTTCATTCGGAAACTATAGGGGACGGGGAATTTATAAGATCACAGGTACTGTGCTTGAAGAATTCGGTGCGTATTCCATCGAGTGTACCGAACTCGAAAAAATTCCTTACAAAAAAGACCCTCGTTACATTTAAATAACTTCTATCAACCACGACATCTGAATAACTCCATAATGCCGCGAATAAATTCTCGGGCAATTCTTTCCAAATTTGAACGTTACAATAATAATTCTTGTGAAAAATGAAAAAAGCAATAACCCCCTTACTATTTGTCTTCCTAACGCTAGTGTTTTCGAGCTGCGTCGATTCTAACATTCAAAACGATGCGAAATCCCTGGCTGAAATCAGCAGTAAACTAGACTCTGAAGGTCATAAGGTAAGCGTTTTAGAAAAATCTAATTTGGAAAAAACGGATTCCGCAGATGCCAATATGGAATTGAAAAAAAACGCTTTAGGAATACTGAAAAAATATGAGTCAGACGGAGAGAAATTAGCAATTCTTGAAGCTGAAATTAGAAGCTGGAATTACGACCAAGTGAAAAAGGAACTGGTAAAGCAAGATCTACAATCCACAATCATAGATGCTTGGTATATCTATCTACCATTATTGCTTATGAGTCTGATAACCGTTTTCATTTTTATTGAAAGATGGTTGACGGTTGCGAAAGCGAACAAAGAAGAGTCGAACTTCATGACGAATATTAAGCAATACATCAATCAAGGCAAACTAAGCGAGGCAAAAAATTTATGTGTGACAACCAATACTCCTGTTGCACGCATGATTGGAAAGGGAATTGCGCGCATTGGAAAACCGCTCGAGGACATAAAAGGTGCGGTTGAAAATTCTGGAAAATTGGAAATTTCCAATTTGGAAAAGAATACTTCTATCCTTGCTATCATCGCATCCATCGCTCCAATGTTTGGATTCTTAGGAACGGTAATCGGTGTGATAACAATATTTCACAACATCGCCAACATTGGTAAAATCGAAATTGGAGTTGTCTCACAAGGACTTTATATTAAAATGATATCCTCAGCTGCCGGACTCGTTGTCGGAATGTTGGCCTACGTTGCATACAACACGCTTGTAACTCGCATTGGTCGCGTCATTAACACAATGGAATCTCACGCTGTTGAGTTTGTAGACATTCTTGATGAACCCATGAACTAATAGGAGGCACCATGAACTTCGGAAGAAAACACAAAGTGCATATCGAGTCTGGCATGTCCACACTCTCTGACATCATCTTCATGTTGCTTATCTTTTTCATCATCGCAAGTGCTGGAGCCGTGCAAGAATTATCTGCACAAATCGATAAACCACAAGCGGGAAATGGAAAAGAAAATCCAGCAGGAATTTCTGTGACCATCACAAAAGATATGGCGTATAGCCTGAACGGCAGTCCGTCTGAAAAAGCCATTATCTTGAGTCAACTTCAAGCACAACTGAATGCATCTGAAGATAAACGCGTATTATTACGCGTTGACCGTTCGGTTCCAACCGGAGAAACCATTGAAATATTTTCAGGTATTCAACAAATCGGCGGAACACCCTTCATTGCAACTGAAAAAGCAAACTAATGACAGAAGAAAAGAAAAATAAAATCATTGGCGCCGCTGCAAGCGGAGGATTTCATTTGATTATCTTTCTGCTTGCTTTTCTTTTAGTTGGTTCAGTTACGCCAGCTAAAAAAGAAG
>JBJOON010000129.1:0-7664 GCA_046051235.1 Bacteroidota bacterium | reverse complement strand
TTGTTTCGATTCGAATTACTTCTTGTCGTCTTTTACTTCTTCAAAGTCAACATCGGTTACTTCACCGTCGTTGCCTCCTGCTTGTTGCTCTCCAGCACCTGCATCTGCAGCTCCGCCAGCGTTGTTGTACATGTCTGCACTAGCCGCTTGAAACACTGCATTCAATTTATCCATAGACGCTTTAATGGTATCTAAGTTCTTTTCTGCGTGTGCTTTCTTCAACTCTTCCAAAGACGCTTCGATCTCTGATTTCTTATCTGCTGGAAGCTTATCTCCGAACTCTTTCAATTGCTTGTCCACTTGGAAAATCAATGAATCGGCTTGGTTCACAAGGTCTGCTTCTTCTTTCGCCTTGCGGTCAGAATCTGCATTCATCTCTGCTTCCTTCTTCATCTTCTCGATGTCTTCTTTACTTAATCCGCTAGAAGCTTCGATTCTGATGCTTTGCAATTTGTTGGTTGCTTTGTCAAGTGCAGATACGTTAATGATTCCGTTCGCATCAATGTCGAAGATAACTTCTACTTGTGGAACCCCTCTTGGTGCTGGTGGTAAACCGTCTAAGTGGAAACGTCCGATTGTGCGGTTGTCTTTCGCCATGGCGCGCTCACCTTGCAATACGTGAATCTCTACACTTGGTTGGTTATCGCTAGCCGTTGAGAACACTTCAGACTTCTTCGTAGGAATCGTAGTGTTTGCATCAATCAACTTCGTGAATACACCACCCATGGTTTCAATTCCCAATGAAAGTGGAGTAACGTCTAACAACAATACATCTTTCACTTCACCGGTTAATACACCCCCTTGAATTGCTGCACCAATCGCAACAACTTCATCAGGATTTACCCCTTTGCTTGGATCTTTTCCGAAGAACTTCTTCACCGCATCTTGAATAGCTGGGATACGTGTTGAACCACCCACCAAAATAATTTCGTTGATGTCGTTCACAGACAATCCTGCATTCTTTAATGCGCTTTCGCAAGGTGCAATGGTTCTGCGGATCAATGAATCTGCTAACTGCTCGAACTTCGCACGAGTCAACGACTTCACCAAGTGCTTTGGTATTCCGTCAACAGGCATGATGTATGGCAAGTTAATTTCAGTTGTTGTAGAACTTGATAATTCAATCTTCGCCTTTTCCGCAGCTTCCTTCAAACGTTGAAGTGCCATTGGATCTTTCGAAAGATCTAAATTTCCATTTTCATTTTTGAATTCTTGTACCAACCAGTCAATGATTACTTGGTCGAAGTCATCTCCACCCAAGTGCGTATCTCCGTCTGTTGACAATACTTCGAATACACCGTCTCCTAATTCAAGAACAGATACGTCATGCGTTCCACCACCACAGTCGAACACCACAATCTTCATGTCTTGAGACTTCTTGTCTAATCCGTAAGCCAATGCCGCTGCAGTTGGCTCGTTAATGATACGCTTCACCGTCAATCCTGCAATCTCGCCCGCTTCTTTCGTAGCCTGACGTTGTGCGTCGTTGAAGTATGCCGGTACTGTAATAACCGCTTCAGTTACTTCTTGTCCCAAATAATCTTCAGCAGTCTTCTTCATCTTTTGAAGAATCATAGCTGAAATTTCTTGTGGGGTATACTGACGGTCGTCGATTTTCACGCGAGGCGTGTTGTTATCTCCCTTCACCACCGTGTAAGGCATGCGGGTCGCTTCTTTTTCAGTTTCAGAGAAAGATGATCCCATGAAACGCTTGATACTTGAAATCGTCTTCGTTGGATTCGTAATGGCTTGACGCTTTGCAGGATCTCCTACTTTACGCTCACCACCTTCTACGAAAGCAACAATAGAAGGCGTGGTGCGCTTTCCTTCGCTGTTCGCGATAACCACGGGCTCGTTTCCTTCCATCACAGATACACACGAATTCGTGGTACCGAGGTCAATGCCTATTATTTTACTCATGTTCTTAAATTTTCAATTTGTTTCACCCCGCATTTCAACCAATATGCCATTGAGAAATCAGCGGATAAATCTGACAGAACTGTCAGCATTTTCTGACACACCTCTCGAACCGCCCGACAAATCAGCGCGGCAGATACAAATGGAAGTGTTCCTTGCGCATTCTTCCATTCAGAAAGATCACACCGAACCAATAGAAGTCGATGCTCAATTCAATGCGCGAATCGGCGCAGATTTGCTTCCATGCACGCATCATCCCTTTGCTCCAATAGATGTCGTCGAAGACAATACACGTTATATTTTTATACTGAAGTAGAATCTCGAAATAGTAAAGCGTTGCCTCTTCCGTATGATTTCCATCTACATAAACCAACTCGCATGCGGGAAAAGTATTTAATGTAGTTGGAAGGGTGTCGTTGAAATTTCCTTCAACCACTTCGATATTTTTTTTCTGGAAGGAATGAAAAAGAGATCGCGCTACTGCTGAGTGGGTGGGGTCCCCTTCCAGCGTTACTATTTTTTTTGTGGAATGAAGAGCCTCTGACAAATAAAGTGTGCCTATTCCGAAATGCGTTCCCATTTCCAACAGTCCGGAAGGCTTTTTTCTTCGGCATAGCACTGGAAGCCACAGAACGCGAATAGGTGCGGGTAGTCTGAAGGCCTTTGCTTCCCGCACCAAAGTCCTTCACTTGATAGACCGTATCATTCGAAAGCAACGACCGACGTGCTGATTCAATGCGACTCCAGGCTTCCGGACGTTGTTGACGAAGGACTTCAGTAATGAGTTTGAAAACAAAAGGAGAGTGAACCCCGTGAGGTCCTTTGGCGAAAATTAAATGTTTGAGATACGGAAGCAATAACATTACTTCTGCCCTTTTTCAAGTCGCTCAATGCGCTCGAGCAATTGCGGTAAGCGTCGGTGAATGATGTATGACTTCTTGAAGTCCATCGAATCTACCGCCGGTGTTCCTTGAAGAACAACATTCTCTTTCAATACCGAAGCACTGATTCCCGTTTGCGCTGCGATTTTCACACCGTTCGCAATGGTCAAATGTCCTGCAATACCTACCTGTCCGCCTATCATACAGTTCTCACCAATCTTGGTGCTTCCCGCTATTCCGGTTAAAGCAGCAATGACTGTATTCTTTCCAATTTCAACGTTGTGTGCAACCTGAATGAGGTTGTCTAACTTCACCCCCTCACGAATAAATGTAGAGCCCAAGGTCGCGCGGTCAATGGCGGTGTTGGCACCTATTTCAACACGATCTTCAACAACTACATTTCCAATTTGAGGAACCTTCGCGTAGCGATTGTCTGCTTGAGGAGCAAAGCCAAATCCATCTGCGCCAATGATAACACCGGCATGCAACGTGCAATTCGAACCAATGACACACTCGCTATAAACTTTCACACCAGGATGAATCATGGTGAAATTTCCAATCTTTACGTGCTCGCCCAAATATGATTGAGCCATAATTACTGCGTTGTTTCCAATGGAAGCTCCTGCTTCAATAACCACCCCTGCTCCAATGTGTACGTTTTCTCCCAAAACAACAGAAGAATCAATAACAGCAGAAGGGTGAATACCCGGACGTGGTCTTTTGAACTGGCTGTAGGCCTCTAACAACTTTGCGAAACTTCCGTATGCATCTGCAACACGAATAAGCGTGAGCGTTTCAGGCAATGTTTGTTCAGCAACGAAATCGTTTGAAACAATGGCAATGCTCGCGCCTGTTGTGTAGATATGAGAAATGTATTTCGGATTGGCCAGAAACGTTAGCGTTCCCGATTTGCCTTCTTCAATTTTAGAAAGACCTGAAACTTCCGCTGAAGAATTTCCTTCAACCGTTCCTTCCAACATACCGGCAATTTGTTCAGCCGTAAATTTCATACGAAATAGATTTGAGTGCAAATATACTTCTCAATTGGCAAAGACTTATTTCATCTTTGCTCCAATCGATTGAATGTCTTTGAAAAAGTCGGGATACGACTTCGAAATAACTTCCGGGTTTTGCAACACCGTTTTTGCACCTGCAATTCCGAAAAGCGCACCAGCCATAACCATGCGGTGATCTTTGTGCACGTTCCAAACGGCAGGACGGGCATGCCCCGGGTAAATCATCATATCGTCACCACGCACAATTACGCGAATTCCAGATTTCGCAAATTCTTCAACAATAGCATTCGCACGATTACTCTCTTTCACAAGCAGTCGCTTCGCGCCTTTCAACGTAGAAACTCCATTTCCGAAGGAAGCCAGCACCGCAAGACATGGAAATAAATCTGGACAATGCGTAGCATCGAAATCGAATGCATGAATGGTACTTGCGAAAACCTTCACACTGTTTTCATTCTGTGTGTACTTCACTTTAGCTAAATGGAAGACTTCCAAAATGGCCTGATCGGCTTGTGGCAGACGGGTGTTTAAATTCTTCACCAATAAACCTTCGTTTGCGGTTAACGCACCTGCGATAAGCAAAGGCACAGCACCACTCCAATCACCGTCAACCGCCACGTCTTGCGGTTTATATTTCTGTGAACCTTTAATGAAGTAGGTTCCCTCTTCCTCCTTCACTGCAACACCAAACATTTTCATTACCGCTAGGGTTAAATTAATGTAGGGCTTGCTATTCAATTCTGTAATCACTAACTCTGAATCGCCCGTGCAGCGAGGCAAAGCCATGAGCATGCCCGAAAGGAATTGCGATGAATTCGCTGCAGAAAGTTCGGCTCTTCCAGAGGTCAATTGACCCGAAAAAGTCAAAGGTAATTTTCCTTCATTGGTTGAAACGGAAACACCAAATGGTGTGAGGTAAGGTTCAAATTCGAAGAAGGGTCTATTCAACAATGTACCTGTTCCGTTCAATACTTTCTCACTGTTGTGAAGCGCCGCAATTGGAACGAACAAACGAGAAGCAAATCCCGATTCACCCGCAAAAAGATTTTTCTGAGGGGTACGAATGCCGTGAATTTCATTGGCAGGAAATCCGCCTTTGATGGTTAACGTGCTTTTTGAAAGCTGCACAATGGCACCCAACGACTCGGCCAATTTTCTGGCATGAAAGGGATCTTCTGAATTCGGATAATGACGAATGGTGGTTTCTCCAGCGGCTAAGAGAGCAGCAGCAACATAGCGCTGCGCAATACTCTTCGAAGCAGGTGCCGAAACGGTCCCACTAATTTCCGAAGGCAGAATTTCTATTTTCACTTTTCACCAATGTAAATACTCGCAATACCTCCGCTTAACGAAATGCAACGAACACGCTTGTATCCAACCTTTTCCATGACATCTAAGAAATCTTTTCCAGAAGGAAATTGAGCCACAGACTCTGGAAGGTATTCGTATGCGCGACTGTCTTTCGAAACCCATTTGCCCAATGTTGGCATAATGAATCGGAAATAAAATCCGAACAATTGTTTAATGGGGAAATGTTTCGGACGTGAAAACTCTAGAACGACTCCGACTCCATTCGGACGCAGCACGCGTAACATTTCGCGCATGCCTTGTTCCAGGTTTTCGAAATTCCGAACACCAAACGCAACGGTGTAGGCATCGAACGAATGATCTTCAAACGGAAGATTTTCAGAATCGCCTTTTCTTAATTCAATAATTTGTTCGAAGCCTCTTTCCTTCACCTTCTTCCTTCCCACTTCCAACATTCCCTCTGAAATATCTACTCCAACAATTGACGAAGCGTTCAACTTTGACTTCACTGCTTGAAGCGCGAAATCTGCTGTTCCTGTTGCTACATCGAGTACTTTCTTCGGATGGTATTTCTTTAAAATACGAATGGCACGTTTGCGCCAGATGATATCGATTCCCAAGGAGAAGAAGTGATTCAGAAAATCATAGCTGTGTGCAATTTGATCGAACATTTGTTCAACCTCTTCTTTCTTTCCACCTTGATTGTAGGGCTTAACTGTTTCCATATTTACATGAATTCGATTTCCATCGATTTTGTTCAAACTGAAACAGCAATTCGCTCTGCTTCCAACTTTAATAATTCTCTATCTATTGGCACTACGCCCACTTTCTCGCATACCAAACCTCCTGCAAGATTGGCTATCTCGGCAATATCGGCTAAGTTCCAATTCGAAGCCAAGGCTAAGGTTGCAACAGCAATTACGGTGTCTCCAGCACCTGAAACATCAACAATCTCGCGTTTGTGCGCTGCGTGTGTTGAATAATTCGTCCCATCGAATGACGTAACGCCGTGCTCAGAACGCGTAACCATAACGCCTTCCGCATTCAATTCATTTCGCAAATTCACCAAAGATTTTTCGATAGCAGCAGTATCCTCTGCAGCAATTTCGACTTTCATTCCTTCCTTCAACTCTTTCAAGTTTGGTTTGAAGAGCGAACAGCCTTTGTACAAATTGAAATTCTTCAACTTCGGATCAACACTAACCGGAATGTTCAAAGACTTCGCTTTCGCAATTACGTGCGCGATTACTTTTTCAGTGAGGACACCTTTGTCGTAATCCTCGAAAACAATAGCATCTACTTTCTGTCTGCCTAGAATCTGATCAATACAATCCAACAAGTTTCTTTCATCGGTTACAGATAGCGGCCAAGTAATTTCATCGTCGATTCGAACAATGTGATGTCCACCTGAAATAACGCGAGTCTTCACGGTTGTCATTCGCTCCGTTGAATCTATAATTCCTTCCGTGCTAAAACCTAAATCTTTCGCAGTCTTGCGGAAAATATCTCCCTTTGATCCGTCACCAACGACTGAACACATGATGGCTTTCGCTCCCAGGGTGTTTACGTTCAACGCCACATTCGCAGCACCGCCTAAACGATTTTCTTTTTTCTGAATGTGCACTACTGGAACAGGCGCCTCCGGAGAGATGCGCTCTACCTTTCCCCATAAATAGGCATCAATCATAACGTCTCCAACAACCAAGATGGTCTTGTCAGACAACGCATTGAAAAACGATTTAACAGATTCTTTCTCCACGTTACAATGGCTTTAATTCGGATAAGGCTTGAGTCATGCGCGAAACGGCTTGATCGAGATTCTCTTCAGACGTTGCATAAGAAATTCGAATGCAATTTGAATCTCCGAAAGCATCTCCAGCTACCGTTGCAACATACACTTTACGCAACAAGTACATGGCCATATCTTCTGAACTCTTCACAACGGTTTCACCATCTGTTGTATTGAAGAAAGCGGTTACGTCTATGTAAAAATAAAACGCTGCTTCAGGTAAATTAATTTTCAATCCAGGGATTTTAGAAAGCCCTTCATAAACACGATCTCTGCGCGATTTGAATACAGCTATCATTTCATTGACAACAGATGGATCTGCTTCCAAAGCTGCTTTCGCTGCCATCTGCGCAATGGTGTTTGCACCACTTGTAATTTGTCCTTGCATCTTGTTGCAAGCTTGAGCAACCCAAAGCGGCGCTCCAATATATCCCAATCTCCATCCGGTCATTGCGAATGCTTTCGACACACCGTTCACCGTAATGGTGCGGTCCAACATGCCTTCACAAGCGCCAATCGAATATGTCTTTCCAACAAAATTGATTAACTCATAAATCTCATCGCTAATCACATAAACACCTTCGTGTTGGAGAATTACTTTGCTCAATGCTTCAAGTTCTTCTTTGCTGTATACAGAACCCGTTGGATTGCAGGGCGAACTATAAATGATCAACTTCGTTTTATCGTTAATGGCGTTGCTCAATCCCTCTGGTGTAATCTTGAAATTGCTTTCAATACTGGCGTGCAGTTCAA
>JBJOON010000128.1:0-5514 GCA_046051235.1 Bacteroidota bacterium | reverse complement strand
GTCCATACGTGTTGAAGATGCGCACAATGCGGGTTTCAACGCCATGATAAGTATGATATGCCATGGTAATGGCTTCCTGAAAACGCTTCGCTTCGTCGTAAACACCGCGTGGTCCAACAGGATTCACGTGTCCCCAATAACTCTCTGTTTGCGGATGAACCAACGGATCTCCGTATACTTCACTGGTTGAAGCCACAATGATGCGCGCATTCTTTTCACGCGCTAATCCCAAACAGTTGTGTGTTCCCAACGAACCTACTTTCAAGGTTTGAATTGGAATTTTTAAATAGTCAATAGGAGAGGCCGGAGATGCGAAATGCACAATGTAATCGAGCTTTCCCGGAATATGAATGAAATTCGTTCGAAACGTCGTGATTGTAAAACGTGAAGTGCTCGTTCGGAAACAAGTGCTCAATGTTTTTCAAATCACCTGTAATCAGATTGTCCATTCCAATCACTTCAAATCCTTCCTTCAAGAAGCGATCACACAAATGACTTCCTAAAAATCCTGCAGCTCCGGTGATGAGTACACGTTCCATATTAATCGTTGTTTACAGTTGAACGACCAATACTCTTGTAGAAGTAGCCCAGCTCTTGCATTTTATCTAATTCATATAAATTTCTTCCATCGAATATAACTTTCGACTTCAGTGCTTTTCCAATCTTATCGAAATCCGGATTTCGGAACATGCCCCATTCGGTGCAGATCAACAACGCATCGGCACCTTCCAACGCTTCGTAAGCATCTGTTGCGTAAGAAATGGCATAACCTTTTTGCTTTTGAACATTCGGCATAGCCTCTGGATCATAAGCAACAATCGTAGCTCCAGCCTCCAACAAATGCTCTATCATGTACAAGGCCGGAGCCTCACGAATATCATCGGTGTCTGGCTTGAAGGCCAATCCCCAAATCGCAATCTTCGTGTGGGTTAATGAATTATTGAAATAATCTAAGATTGGTTTCAACAAGGTCGTCTTCTGACGCTCATTCACCTTCATCACAGATTTCAATATTTTGAATTCGTATCCGCTGTCGTTTCCAGACTTCGCTAACGCTTGAACGTCTTTCGGGAAGCAACTTCCGCCGTATCCCATTCCTGGGAACAAGAAACGCTTTCCAATGCGATCGTCGGTTCCAATTCCTAAACGTACCATGTCTACATCTGCACCAACTTTTTCACAGAAGTTCGCAATTTCATTCATGAATGAAATCTTCGTTGCTAAGAATGCATTCGCTGCATACTTCGTCAACTCGGCACTGCGCTCGTCCATGAAGATAATCGGATTGCCCTGACGCGTAAACGGCTTGTACAATTCGTTCATCAATTGTTTCGCACGCTCGCTGCGGGTTCCAATAACCACACGATCGGGCTTCATGAAATCGTCTACCGCAAATCCTTCACGTAAAAATTCAGGATTACTTACCACGTCGAACTGAACCTTTGCATTCTCTGCAATAGCGTTGTGCACCAATTCAGCGGTTCCAACCGGAACGGTGCTTTTGTCTACAACAATTTTATAGTCGGTCAATAAATGTCCCAATTGCTTCGCAACACCCAACACATAACTTAAGTCGGCGCTTCCGTCTTCACCCGGAGGAGTAGGAAGAGCTAAGAAAATAATTTGTGCATCTGCAATAGAACTCGCCAAGTCGGTGCTGAAAGTAAGACGTCCTTCGCGAATGTTACGCTCGAACAACACATCGAGGTGCGGCTCATAAATGGGAATAACGCCCGATTTCATTTGCGCAACTTTCTCTTCGTTAATGTCTATACACACTACGTTGTTTCCTGTTTCTGCGAAACATGTTCCGGTAACTAGTCCAACGTACCCAGTTCCTACTACGGCTATCTTCATAAATTAAGTTTATAAGGGTGCAAAGATACGATTAAGCGACTTACTTTCGTAGAGCTATTTGTCATTAAAAGGAATCTATGAAATACGCCATTCAAGCCGAAGGCATCATTAAAAGATACGGAAAATATCAGGCACTCACGAATGTGAGTATCGATATTCCAGAAGGAAAAATATTCGGTCTCTTAGGCCCAAACGGTGCTGGAAAAACCACCTTCATTCGCATACTCAATCAGATAATTGAACCCGACAACGGTTTAATTAAGTTTAACGGAAATCCCCTTCAGCGTTCGCATGTAGAAGACATTGGGTACCTTCCAGAGGAACGCGGACTGTACAAGAAAATGAAGGTGGGCGAACAATGCATCTACCTGGCTCAAATGAAAGGCATGAAGGAAAAGGAAGCCTTGGCCGAATTGAAAATGTGGTTCGAGAAATTCGAAATACAAGAGTGGTGGGACAAGAAAGTAGAAGATTTGTCGAAGGGAATGGCGCAAAAAATTCAGTTCATTACCACAGTAGTGCACAAACCGAAGTTGCTCATTCTCGATGAGCCGTTTAGTGGGTTCGACCCCATTAACGCGGAATTGATTCAGAATGAAATGTTGCGTCTGCGCGACGAAGGAACAACCATTGTTCTCTCAACACACGACATGGGAAGTGTGGAATCGTTGTGCGACAACATCGCGCTCATCAATCGTTCGCAGGTTATTTTAAGTGGAAGTGTAGCCGAAGTACGCAACAGTTTCCGCACGAAAACATACACACTGAAGTTCCAAGGAACACTGTTGGAATTCACCATTGCCTTGGGTGCGCACTTTGAATTAATGAGCAACGAATTGAAAAACGACATTCACACCGTAACCGTTCGCATTAAACCTGAATATAAATTGAATGACTTGCTTATGCAAGTGCTTCCTGTCGTTGATATCATAAGCGCAGAAGAAAAAGTGCCAAGCATGCACGACATATTTGTTCAATCGGTTCTTTCATTTAACGAAGCACAAGCATGAGTAAAATAGGATTAATCATTAAGCGCGAATACACCACGCGCATTCGCAAGAAGTCTTTCATTATTATGACCATCTTAGGTCCGCTTTTGTTTGCAGGACTGCTTTTCGGAACCATTTGGATTACACTAAACGACCAAGAGACCTATACCGTTTTAATTAGCGATCCATACGGATTGGTTACTGAATACCGCGGAGAACAAGACTCTACATTGGTTCCAAGATTTCCAGATCAGTTCAAAGACAATGAAAACGTAATTTACGGATTCACCGAAAAGACTCAGAAACCGGAAGAGTTGAAAGACGGGTTCTACAACATCATGATCGAACTCGATGAGATTACGATCAACGACGGAAAGTGCAACATGTACTTCGATAATTTTCCTTCCGAAAACATTCAGGGTAAATTGAAGAACGATTTACAAGAATCGCTCGAACGTTTTCGCGTGGTCGATTCGTTGAAAATCGATTACGAAAAATACAAGCGTGCCAAACTCGATGTGAGTTTCGCAGAGATTAACATTAATAAATTAGGAGAAGAAGACCACACGCAAGAGCGCGCGGTAATTGGATTTGTCTTCGCTATACTTATTTACATGTTCATCTTTATGTACGGTGTGCAAGTAATGCGCGGTGTGCTCGAAGAAAAGACCAATCGCATTGTAGAAGTCATGGTTAGCTCGGTGAAACCGTTTCAACTCATGATGGGTAAGGTGGTTGGAATAGGGTTAGTCGGACTAACGCAATTCCTTATTTGGGTAATTCTTTCTGCGGTATTAGCAACCTTCGGCCTGAATTATTTCGAGTCGCATTTGGTGAACGGTGCAGCAGTTTTAGAAAACGGCGCAGTCGTTGGAAACGGCATGAATCAAGCAGCCATGGCGCAATCGCTCATGAACAACGAAGCCATCAATTGGATCTTCTTAATCAATTGGCCGCTCATGGTGGGTATGTTTATCTTCTTCTTCATTGGCGGATTTTTGTTGTACGCTTCGCTCTTTGCTGCCATTGGTGCTGCGGTAGACAGCGATTCAGACACGCAACAATTCATGCTTCCAGTTACATTGCCCTTGATCTTTTCCTACATTGTTTCGGCCATGCTCATAACCAATCCGGAAAGCCCCATTGGAAATTTCTTCAGCATATTTCCACTCACTTCACCAATAACCATAATGGTGAAGACTGCCATTGGAAACATTAGCGTTTGGCATTTAATAAGTGCCATGGCCGCATTGGTGGTAGCGTTCTTATTTTTCATTTGGTTGGGTGGAAAAATTTATCGCGTGGGCATTTTGTCTTACGGAAAAAAAGTGAGTTACAAAGATTTATGGAAATGGATACGACAGTCGAACTAAACGAAAACAAACGCGTTGCCATCATCGACTGCGGAACCAATACATTCAATTTATTGGTGAAGGAAAAGGTGGAAGGGAAGTGGAAGACACTTTTCAAAACCAAACTTCCAGTGAAGTTGGGAGCAGGCGGATTTTCAGAGAACGTGCTTCTTCCGAACCGCATGGCGCGAGGAATAGACGCGTTGTACTCCTACAAGAACGTCATTGATTCGTTGGGCGTGAAAGACGTTCGTGTCTTCGCCACCAGCGCAGTAAGAGAGGCTTCCAACGGAAATGAATTTGTTGCTCGTGTGAAGAAGCATTTGAATTTCGATATGGAAGTTATTTCCGGAGATCGTGAAGCTGAACTCATTTTTGAAGGTGTGGTTCAAACCACCGAGGAGATTAAAGAAGACTATTTAATCATGGACATCGGCGGCGGAAGCACCGAATTTATTTTCGTCCGTGATCAAAAGCCGTTGTGGCGTAAAAGTTATTTGTTGGGCGTTAGCCGCTTACACGGATTGCTTAAGCCCGCTTCTCGCATCAATCAAGACGACGTGCACAGACTCAGAGCCCACCTCAACGCAGAACTTCAAGATTTAATTTCTTTCTTGAAGGAAAATCCGGTTAAGATTTTAGTAGGGTCGTCGGGGTCGTTCGATACGCTGTTCGATATGTACCAGTTTGCGAAAGCAAAAGTTTCTTCGAAAGATGTTTCACAAGATTCTTCGAGAGAGAAATTAAACGAGATTCCTTTCAATGCTTATCCAAGCGTTCATCAATGGTTGGTAGGAAGCACATTGGAAGAACGTTTGAAGCATCCGAGTATTCCGCAGATGCGTGCCGAGTACATGCCGCTTTCAACATACTTGGTGAAATTCGTTTTAGAGCAATCTTCCTTCAACAAAATGTATCAATCGGAATACGCCTTGAAGGAAGGCGTGTTGGCTCATTATTTAAGTTAAATTTGCAAAATGATTATTGTAACAGGAGCAGCAGGATTCGTCGGTTCCGCTTTAGTAGCGCGTTTGAACGAAGACCGTTTTTTCGATTTGGTGTTGGTCGATGACTTTTCACGCGAAGATCGCAAACGCAATTGGGAAGGAAAGAAATACACTGCGCTCGTTCACAGAGATGAATTTCCTGAATGGTTGGAGGCAAATCAAAATCAAGTCGAATGTGTTTTCCACATTGGAGCTCGCACAGATACCACGGAATTCAATGTTGAAATTTTCGATCGCTTAAATCTTCATTACACACAATCGTTGTGGAAGACTTGCGCAAAACATGCCATTCCATTTATTTACGCATCT
>JBJOON010000127.1:0-5171 GCA_046051235.1 Bacteroidota bacterium | reverse complement strand
GCTTCAAGTAAGCAACGATATTGTACAACCCGACTGTTCAAACAACGGCATTGGAACAATATCCTTAACGATCAGCGGAGGTGAAGCACCGTACAACGTTGTATGGCAAGATGGTTCAACAGGGACAAGCATACAAGGAGGACCTGGATCCTACTCTGCCGTTGTAACAGACAGCGCGGGAAATTCGGTAACACTTCCAGCTGTGCTAAACGCATACACACCTTTGGTTGTCGAGTCTACTTCTACCGACGTATCATGCTTTGGACTTTGTGACGGCAGTATCTCCCTAAACTTTATTTCGGGGACAGCACCGTATCAAATTTTATGGAGCGATGGCTCTGTTGGAAGTACTAATCTCACAAACATCTGTGTTGGAATATACACGGCAGAAATTACTGATGGGAATGGTTGCACAGTTCTGGTAATGGATACCATCTTTGAGCCCGCTGAAATTACCGATTCACCAACGGTTACAGATGTTTCTTGTCATGGCGATCTGGGCGGTTCTATTTTTCACAATGTTCAAGGCGGAACTGAGCCCTATACCTATAGCTGGAGCTATGACCCTTTCAATTTAGAAAGTAGTGCAATTTATTTGTACGCTGGTTCCTACTCAACAGCTATTACAGACGCCAATGGCTGTGAATATTTGGTGAATGTTACTGTGAACGAGCCTGACACTTTAAGTTATTCCGTTGAGCTCTTTATTGAAGGTGGATTAGGTGTTGGTGAAGTGCAAATGACAACTTACGGAGGTACACCGCCCTATTCGTGGAATTGGGTGCATGGCGATACAAACGAGGACACATTCATTCCAGAGATATTTACGAGCTATTGTATTATTTCAGATGCGAACGGATGCGCTATTCAAACAGACAATTTCACCACGCTGACTTCGGTTGAAAATTACGATTTCCAATTTGAGTTATTTCCACTACCCGCTATTGAAACAATTAATGTATCCACCACTCAAACGTTCGAACGTTTGGATATTTTGAATTCAACGGGGGAGTGCATTTACACAATAAGCAATCCACAAAGAATGCAACAAATAAATGTTTCTGAATGGAGCGCTGGTAGTTACATCCTTCAATTAACGCAAGGCAATACCCGTGTGAATCGGTTGTTCTTAGTGAAACACTAATTCAATTCCAACAACTCGAAAGCCTTTTGCATGTCGGCATGCTGAAAGCGATCTTGAACATAGTGGGAAACAACCGCTCTCAATTGAGCGTGCATCTCTTCGACTACTTTGGAAGATTTAAGTGGACGTCTGAAGTCTAATCCTTGTGCTGCATTCAGCCATTCAATGGCCAAAACAGATTGAAGATTTTTCACAACTTGAAAACACTTGGTTGCACCGTTTGCACCCATGCTCACGTGGTCTTCTTGACCGTTGCTACTGTCAATGGTATCCACGCTTGAAGGTGTGCACAATTGTTTGTTCTGACTTACAATTGAAGCAGCGGCATATTGTGGGATCATGAATCCGCTATTCAAGCCTGCGTCTTTCACCAAGAAAGCAGGTAAACCGCGTTGGCCTGAAATAAGTTTGTAGGTTCTTCTCTCAGAAATACTCGCCACTTCAGCCAAGGCAATGGCCAAAAAGTCCATGCTTAAAGCCAACGGTTGACCGTGAAAATTTCCACCGGAGATAATTTGATTTTCTTCCGGAAAAATAATTGGATTGTCTGTTACCGCATTGATCTCGCGCTCTACAATCGTTAGCACATAATCGATTGCATCGTGCGATGCGCCCAAGACTTGTGGAATACAACGGAACGAATACGGATCTTGAACGTGCGCTTTCTTCTGAACTTGAATTTCGCTTCCTTTCAATGCATCTTGCATGGAGATGGCCACAATCTGCTGGCCTTCTTGATTTCTAACACGGTGCGTTAAATCTATGAATGGCTCAGGACGTGCATCGAACGCATCTACAGACATAGCTGCAATGTTTATGGCTTTGTCGAATAAGTGTTCAGCGCGAATTAAATTTTCTACTGAATACGCCAACATAAACTGCGTTCCGTTGATGAGTGCCAATCCTTCTTTCGATTGAAGTGCAATAGCTTTCAACCCTTCTTCATTCAACACATCGGCAGCATTGCGCTCACTTCCTTTGTACATTACTTTTCCTTCGCCAATCAACGGAAGGCACAAATGCGACAACGGAGAAAGATCTCCGCTTGCTCCCAATGAACCTTGGGTATAGACTACAGGTAAAATGTTTCTGTGATAGAATTCCAACAACAATTCAACGGTTGCCAATTGAACACCGCTGTGTCCGTGAGATAAACTCTTTGCTTTCAACACTAACATGAGACGAACAATTTCTTCAGGCACCTGATCGCCCATTCCACATGCGTGTGAACGAAGTAAATTGTTTTGAAGAAGATTCAAATCTTCCATCGAGATTTCGGTATTGCAAAGCGAACCGAAACCTGTATTGATTCCATAAACCGGACTCTCGCTCGTCTCTAAATACGAGTCTAAAAAAGTTCTACATGCTTGAATTTTTTCCTTCGCCACATCGGAAAGTGAAACTTTCGTTCCACCTGTTCTTACAGCAACTAGGTCGTTCAACACCCATTCCTCGTTTGGGCAAAGGATTAAATTTTGACTCATAAAATTACTTTATATGAAAGGCGATTGGAACTGTCATGGTAACTCGTTTAGGCTCACCGTTCAGACTTCCTGGAGTAAACTCCTTCAAATTTCGGACTACTCGAACAGCTTCATTCGCTAATACTTTTCCCAAATCACCCGGAGGATGTCTTAAAACTTCAACATTGGATATTTTTCCATTCTTTTCGACAACAAATCTTACGTAAACTTTTCCACCAAAATCATTTTCCAAACAGACCTGCGGGAATTGGATGGTTGTTAAAATATCTTTCATCATTTGAGAATCGCCGCCTGGATATGCTGGCATAACTTCTGGAAAAACGAGAGGTTCCTCAATTTGATTTGCAGCGGGAGGCGAGGGCGGCATTGGAATTGGATCAGGATCGGGTTGCGCAGCGCAATAAAAAGCACTCACAACAAACAACACTGAAAAGATATATTTCACTATACCCATGATTCGCCTTTGTTGAGTTTAATGTCGTTAACGAATTGCTTAATCTTTTGTTCGTCTTCTTTTTTGCAGACCAACAATGAAACACCTGTGTCTACCACAATGTATCCGTTTAGTCCGTGAAGAACAACCAACTTCTCGCTGCCCACGTGAACAACGCTATCTGAGCAATTGTATAACATGACGTTTTCTCCCACTACACCGTTGTTGTGTTCGTCTGAAGACAATTGTGTGTGAAGAGATCCCCAAGTTCCAAGGTCACTCCATCCGAAATCGCTCAATACTACATTCACATTTTTTGCTTTTTCCATAATACCGTAATCGATACTGATGTTTTCGCAACTGCTGTACATGTTGTTAATGAAAGCCATTTCTTCGGCTGTTCCATATTTTCCTTTTCCTTCTTCGAACTGTGCGTACATTTCTGGAAGATGTGATTGGAACGCTTTCATGATTGACTCAAGATTCCAAACAAAAATTCCAGAGTTCCAATAGAAGTCTCCACTTTCAATGAAGTCTTTCGCCAATTCCAAATTAGGTTTCTCTGTGAAGGTTTTTACTTTCTTAACGCGATCGTTATCTACATCTTTTGCATCGGCCCATTGAATGTATCCGTAACCAGTGTCGGGACGTGTAGGCTTAATTCCAAGCGTTACGAGGTTACCCGATTTGTTCGCTTGATTCATGCTGATTTGAATGTCTTCAATGAACGAAGCTTCACGAGTGATGAGGTGATCGCTTGGTGCAACTACAATGTTTGCATCTGGCGTGCGCTCTGCAATCCAGAAGGCTGAATAAGCCACACAAGGCGCAGTGTTACGCATAAAAGGTTCACACAACACCTGATCTGGCTTTAGATCTGGCAGTTGCTCTAACACAAGCGCCTTGTATCTTTCATTCGTTACTACTAAGATGTTCTCTTTCGGAACAAGGGGTAAAAAACGATCGTACGTCATTTGAATGAGTGTGCGTCCGGTTCCAAGAATATCGTGAAACTGCTTTGGAAAAGCGGTGCGACTCATTGGCCAGAATCGTGAACCAATTCCGCCTGCCATGATTACGCAGTAGTTTTTTGAAATATCAGTCATGTACTAAAAGTATCAAATTATTTCGGAAGTTTACCTACCATTTTCGAAGGCACTACAATCTCGTCATATTCTTCTGCTGTCACGTGTCCTAAACGAATTGCCTCTTCACGAAGTGTTGTTCCGTTCTTATGCGCAGTCTTAGCAATCTCTGCTGCTTTATAATAACCAATCTTCGTGTTCAACGAAGTCACAAGCATTAACGAGTTGTTCACCAACTCTTCTATGCGTGTGTAGTTTGGTTCAATTCCAATTGCACAATTCACATCGAAAGAAACGCATGCGTCTCCCAAAAGAATTGCACTCTGCAAGAAATTGAACGCCATCATTGGCTTAAACACATTCAACTCATAATGTCCTTGTGTGCCACCAACAGTGATCGCAACATCGTTACCCATGACTTGTGCGCAAACCATGGTTAATGCTTCGCATTGTGTTGGGTTTACTTTACCCGGCATAATCGAAGATCCTGGCTCGTTTTCAGGGATATAAATTTCTCCGATTCCACTGCGAGGACCGCTTGCCATCATGCGAATGTCGTTTGCAATTTTATTTAAAGAAACAGCCAACTGCTTCAACGCACCGTGTGTTTCCACAATACCGTCGTGAGCTGCGAGTGCTTCAAACTTATTCGGGGCAGTTACAAAAGGAAGACCGCTGAATTCAGCAATTTTCGCTGCTACCAATTCAGAATATCCCTCAGGTGTATTAATTCCTGTTCCTACTGCGGTTCCACCTAACGCCAATTCACCTAAGTGAGAAAGCGTGTTATTCAATGCACGAAGACCGTGATCTAATTGCGCAACATAACCGCCTAACTCTTGTCCCAAAGTAACCGGAGTAGCATCCATTAAATGCGTACGTCCAATCTTCACCACATTCATAAACTCTTTCGACTTCGCAGCAAGTGTATTGCGAAGTTGAGTTACTCCAGGGATAGTTACTTTCACAACCGCTTCGTATGCCGCCATGTGCATAGCAGTTGGATACGTATCGTTTGAAGATTG
>JBJOON010000126.1:0-8856 GCA_046051235.1 Bacteroidota bacterium | reverse complement strand
TGCATCCGTTTACATCAGTGACGTTGTAAGAGTAATTTCCCGCATTAACTGTGAAAGATCCCGTTCCAATGTATGGACCTGTTCCTCCATTTGCAGTAATGGAAACTGTTGCTGAACCACCGTTGCAAGCAATAGCTGTTGCAGTGGCACTCGCAGAAACTACTGTTGGTTGTGTCACCGTGATGCTTGTGGTTGCTGTACATCCGTTTACATCAGTGACGTTGTAAGAGTAATTTCCCGCAGTAACTGCAAACGTTCCCGTTCCAATGTATGGACCTGTTCCTCCATTTGCAGTAACGGAAACTGTTGTTGAATTACCAAAACACAAGATAGGTGAATTTAAAGTGGCTGTTGGAAGCACTTGGCGAACGATTAATTGACCGTTGACATTGGTGTTTCGACTGTATCCACCGTAGATAAAAGGACAACCATTCAAAGAATATCTGAAAGCGTAGTAGTATGTTCCTGCAGCTAGACTTGAACCAATGTTAGCCATGTATTCGTCGTTATTGTTACCACCGCCAAACGCATTGAAATTAGCTGCGGACCAAGCTGTAGAAGGCCAAGATGCTGGATTGGTATTAGATGTGAATACGCCTACTTGGACAGAAATGCCTGCTCCTTGAGCACCAGCACCTGATGTTATACCGGGTTCATAAACTTGTCCGTAAACAATGAAAGATTCCCCAAAACAAATTTGTCCTGAAGGAGGCCACTGAGTGTTGGCCCAATCTAATGAGGGAGGTTGAGCGACAACAACGCTGGTAGAGGCCGAGCATCCGTTCGCATCTGTAACATTGTAGTTTTGATTACCCGCTGGGACGGAGAAATTACCTGTTCCGGAGTACGGAGCAGTTCCCCCTGTTGCTGTAACCGATACAGTTGCCTGCCCTCCTGAACATAAAATACTTGTTGCACTTGAATTTGCAGTTAGAGCGGTGGGTTGATTTATGATTGTTTGAACTGAGCTTACACATCCAACATTATCTGTTACGGCAAGATTGTACAGCCCTGCAGTTAAATTATTTATGGTATTGCTCGCCGCGTTAAGGGTTGTCCCGATAACTGCACCCGATGCGTTTGTCCAAACGAAATCCCAAGGGCTAGTTCCCGAATTAGGCGTAGCGGTGATTGAACCAGTGTTGGTGCCATTGCATGATACATTTGTAGCATTTATTGTTGGAGTCGAGCAGCAATTTAGTGTAGCTGTAAATTGATATTCTGGATCTATGCTACAGGCAGGGGAAATCCAAGAACCACTCTCTCCATCTGCAGTTGTATTGATACTTACACTTAAATTTGTACCTCCGCCGCAATTGGCTTTTGTTTTAATACTCCAACAGAATGTCCAAGTGCAAGTACCTGCGGTATAATCGCCATAATTATTTCCTGGATTGTTGTCTGTGTCTCCGGCATATTCAAAGAAAAATCCTGGTCCGAAAGTTTGACCACTTGCATTGCTTGTAATAGAATTGTACCAACTCCAAGTTCCATTTGCTAAATTTCCTTGCCCAGGAGGATTAGCGTTGCATTGAGGTGATGGAGTATTTGTTAGGGTTGATAAATTCCAGCCATTACCAAATGCTGGAATTACTCCATGTAGCCAATTCAGGTTGTTTTGATTAAAAGAGGTTATTGTGTAACAGAAATTCACCGTAGTATTCGGCGGATATGTTCCGAGGGTTGGAAGAGGGGTTACAGTTAAAGTCGAAGTTTGAAGACAAGGGGAGCAATTGATAGTAGCATTTATACTCAAAGTAAAATTTCCCATTGAATTATAGTTCATCCCACTAATTTGAATGTAGTACATAGTGCCAATTACGAGGGGGCTGAAGGATGCGGAGTTATTTCCTAAAGGAGTACCATTGTTGTCGCAATCTACACCATCTAATGAATTGCAATTTGTACCTTCCCAAAGAGTGATGGCTGGTGAAGAAAGAACAGGGCTGTTAATACCCGGAGTAATGTTTATATTTACACCTGTGCCTGTTGAAACAAAAGAATACCACACATCTGGAGCGTATGAGGGTTGATCTCCTCCTGTTGTGCAGTCGGCTAAATAGTTCGGATAATTATCTGTCGCGTTTATATTTGTCCCGTTTAGAGTAACCGTATTTCCGACGCCAATTGGACATGACGAAGGAGCAGGAAGTGCTCCAAGGTATATGGCGTTACTGCAATTGTCGTTAGCTGGCTGGGCAAAACATATTGCTGGAAAAAGTCCAAAGCAAAGTGAAAATATTAATACCCGCGTAGTAACAATCCAAAAGTGCTGCATCATTTATAGGTATGGATGTATCAAATATACTCTTTTATTCGAAATAAGAGTTTTTTTTGATAGGAGTACCCCGGATAGCAGTGGAAAGCCTTCGAGCGAAGCGAGAAGCTTGGAACGAATAGCCGGAAAAGGTTCAGAAAAAATTAAATCATCGCTAAACCGAGAATAATGTTCAGAAGCATGAGGGCTGGGTAAATACCTGCGAGGATAAGACCTGTGATAGCGCGACTGCGGTATTTGTAGTAGTTCGGATCTTTGCCGTGTAAACGCAAGAAACGAATGGCAAAGGTAATGGCCAAAATTTCAATGGTTATAAAAAGTGCACCTCCGACAAGCAAGCCCGCGCCAATAGCCGTCCAAATTCCAACGTTGGTTGAAGCGGCTCCTGCGATCGCTACTAGAAGGAAGAAAAGTAAAACTCCCCATACAGGTGCAGAGATTGAAGCGATGCCCAATCCCAATGCCCAGTTGGCCAATTTGGTGTCTTGCAAGTCATTCGTTGGAAGAGGGTTCGTGTAATTGTTGCTGAAGTATTCCTCTTGCTGCTTCGGTTGATCCGGAACAATGGTGTCACTCTTCGATTTAAACAGAGGAGATTTTTTGGCAACGAGAATTAACGCATTGTCTTGATTTGAATTAGCAGAAATCGTTTCCACCGAATGAACGTTCGGCTGAGCAATTTCTGGAGTAGATGGAACAACTACTTCTTCTGACGAAGAAATTTCACTTGTTTGCGTCAACTCTGAAGGAGCAGAATGACGGTGCTTCCAAGAGATGTGATATCCGTCTTGATGAACACGCTTCTCAACAGTGCAAGAAGTAAAGGCTGCCGATAGAAGCGCGATGGCTGTAATGCTCAAAAAGAATTTCTTCATAGTTTAATTTTTAATGCAATCGTTGTAAACGTCTTTGTATGATTTGGAAACGTATAAGCTGTTACGAATGTCTTCGTTACTCATAAATTCCTTGTGCAATTTAGGAAGGTTGTAGCAAGGTACGCCCGGATAAAGATGATGCTCGTTGTGAAGATTGATGTTCTTCGGAGCGAAGAACAGACGAACAAACCAGTTGTGCGTTGTTGTTCTGGTTTGCATTGAATGATCATAGCCTTCAATGCTTGAATGCTCCGCTATGCGTCGCAAGCGATTCGCTACTTGTGTCCAAGTAGCAAAAGGTATTATCCAATACAGAAGCAACCACATGCCATGATTGAAATAGATGAAGCTCGCAAAAACAATGATGTAAAACGAAATCCGCGCCAACGTATACCCAAGAGGCGTCGGTTCTTTTTTTCGCTTCACGTGTTTACCCGACATGACCTTCAATGTTTCGAATACGCCAATTCCGGTAAACTGAATGAAAATGATTTTGAAGAATTTTTTCGCAGACATCGGGAACTTCCAATTTTCATCGTGCTTCGCAATGAAGTCCGGATCTTCATCGGTGTTCAAATAACGGTGATGTGCCAAGTGCTTAATGCGATAAGAGCGCATAGAGATAAACAAAGGCCAAGCACAAAAAACTTCAGCCAAGACATCGTTCAACGTTGTGTTTCGAGAAATAAGATTGTGCACCGATTCGTGCATAATGAGTCCTAAAGCCAAATAGCGCGCGCCAAGGAAGAAAACGAAGACAATGTACAAGGGCCAAGAGAAAAAGTTTTCACACAGGATCCCCGATCCCACAATAGCCGCCCATTCAACAACAATAGAAAAAATGCCTCGCAATGTGCTTACGTTGTGCCAAGACTTTAATTTGTCTTTGGGAAGCAATACGCGAATTTCGTTTGGCCTTTTTAGGGTGTGTATCATTTTCCGCTTTGTATTTTGTCTATTTTAGATGAATCAAAAATAGCAATAACATATGTACTTGCTGTCGCTAAATAAAAATATTGCAGTTGAAGAGTTCGGAGGAAAGGGCGCACAGCTTTCGCGCATGATGCGGGCGGGTTTTCCTATACCCGATGGTTTTGTTATTTCAACACGAGCCTTCGAACGTTTCGAGAAAGCGAATTTTTCAATTGAAGAGATAAAGAGTGAAGTTCAATTCGAATTGAATCGAATTGGCGCTTCGCAATACATGGTGCGCAGTTCGGCCATTGGCGAGGATTCCGATGAGAATTCGTTCGCGGGACAGCTCGATTCTTTTTTGTGTGGAAACGACATTGACGAAATTCTTCAACATATAAAAAAATGTTGGAAGTCTTATGACAAGGAAAATGTAAAAACATACGAGGCCATTTCGAATAAGAAACTCGAAGGAATGGGCGTTGTGGTGCAAGCCTTGATAGATCCCGATTATGCGGGCGTTATTTTCACACGGTCTTATCTAGAGTCTAATGCTGTGTTGGTGGAATACGTTCAAGGTCACGGAGAGAAACTAGTCTCAGGTGAAGTCACCCCCATGCGTTTTCATTTCAGATATGGTGAAGGAAGTTCAGATGTAGAATTTCTTCCCGCACTGGAAGAGGGTATGTACTTTGCCAAGAAGATTGAGGCGCATTACGGCATGCCCATGGACATTGAATGGGCCCTGAAAGATGGAAGGTTTTTTGTTGTCCAAGCGCGCAAGATTACAACGCCTTGGAAAGAGCCCGAAGTGTATTGGTCGAATACGAATGTAAATGAAAATTATCCGGAGGCCATTTCTCCTTTGCTGTATTCGATAGCCCGACAATCGTATTATCATTACTTCAAAAATCTTTCGAGACTGTTTCAAGTTTCGGAAGAATCTATTCGTGCATTGGAAGGCTCTTTCACGAATGTCATAGGTGTCTTTGGAGGAAAGATGTATTACAACATGAGTAGCATTCATGCGATTCTTTCGGCGTCGCCTTTTTCTGAAGCGCTCATTCAGTCGTTCGATAATTTTGTAGGATATGCAGAAGGCGCGAAGGCTTCGAAAATTCCTTCAACCAATAAAGAGAAATTTGCTTTTGTTCGAAATGTGCTGAAACAAAACAAGGCGCTTCCAGCGAATGTCGTTGAATTTGAAAGAATAGTTTCGAATTACATGAGCGATGTTCAAGGCGCAATAACGAATTCCGATATTCGGAAGTTGTTCAATGGATTTATTGAAATTCGCATGCACAGCTGGTATAGAGCATCGTTGAGTCGTCCTGTTATTGACATGCACGAACTTGTTCTCTCTATTCGCAAGAATGAGACGATATATAAGAAGTTTAAGGAAGAGAATGCACTTGATTTTTGGGTTTGGTTGAACGATGAATGTGCTGAAAGCCTAGTTTGCAAAAGAATTCAAGATTACTTGAACAACTGGGGGTTCCGTTGTTCAGGAGAACTCATGCTCACATTCAAGAATTACATTGAAGAACCCGAACGCTTCATTGCGTTGTTAATGCAATATGAAAAGCTTCCCGATCAGAATCCGGAAGAAGTCATGTACAAGAAATACTTGGAAGCGCTGCAAGCCAAGCGCGATTTCAAGAAATATATCTTCAAGAAGAATAAATTGAATTTTTTGAAATCGATTCTTCACACCTGGCAATTGAATTTCTTGGTGAAGAATGCGTGTAAGGGAATCTCATCGCGTGAGCGCGTTCGCTTGAAACAAGCGCAGCTGTATTTTGGATTTAAGTTGGCCTTGAAGAAAGTCGAACAGGCCTTTATTCAAAAAAATATCTTGAAGTCAGAAGGAGATGTTTTCTTTTTGAATTACACTGAAATTGCCGAGCACCTCGATGCGTCGCAAATGGCATCGGCTGCAAGTGCTGAAATATTAGAATCGCGTAAGCAAGCCTTCGAAGTTGAATCGAAATTGATTTATCCAGATGATTTTTATACGACTTTTGGAAAGTATTGCTCTCCCGATCAAGTCACACGAAAAGAAGTGAGCACCGATTCGTCAAGTGATTTGAAAGGGTTGTGTGCATGCGGTGGAATTTTAACAGGAAGAGTGAAAGTGCTTGAAACAGTAATGGAAGCGGATAAATTGGAGAAAGGTGATATTTTAGTTACGCGACAAACAGATCCGGGATGGGTTTCGGTTTTCCCATTAATTAGCGGATTAATTGTAGAGCGCGGAGGAATGCTTTCTCACGGAGCAATTGTCTCGCGTGAATTCGGAATTCCTGCGATAGTAGGCGTAGAGCTTGCGACACAAAAATTGAAAGATGGAGATGTAATAACACTCAACGCCGACAAGGGCACCATTATCATTCATGATTGAAACACTTCGAATATATATAGCTCAGCGCTTTTCATCGGTGATGTTCTTAAGCCTGGCGTTGTTCCTGTTTTTATATTCGATTCCCTTTCATGCGCTCCATCCGCTTTCTTTAGTTGATGTGTTGAAAGTGTTTTTAATGCTTTGGGTCATGCGTTTGTACGACGATGTCATGCAATGGCAAAACGATGCTGAATTTTCGGATCGAATTTATACACATCCTGAGTCGCGTTCGAAACTTATTCTGCCACTCGTGTTGAGCATGGCAACAAGTGTGTGTATATCCTGGAGTGATAGTCCTGATTTTTCAATGGCCTCTTTGTGGTTGTATTTTATAATTGTGAATCATGTCTTGTACAAGGCTCTGGTGCATAGAAACTTTTGGGCATTTGTTCTCCCGTTAATCAAATACCCGTTTTTGTTTTTCTACATGTCGGTTAGCTACGCATTGAATGAAGATATTTCTTATGTTGAGTACAGCAATGCCATAGCCTTGTTTTTAGTATTTGTAATCTATGATTTGCTGGACAATAGGTCAACTGAAAGACCTTTAGTTGTGCTTTATTTTTTGATTGTCATTTGTTTCATTCTTCTCTTTCTTACGAATGTGAATGCCGCTGCATTGATAGGCGGAGTAGCGTTATTAGTTATAGCATTAATACTAATTCATCTAAAAAAAGAGGTCATACCAATTTTGTGGTTGCTCTTAATTTTAATATTCAAATTAATCTTGAACAATTATGTCATTTGATCCAATTCTAAGAATGCAGGAATTGAACAATCCTGATCGTTTTCAATTCGAACGTGTGAAATGTTATTCATGTGGTTCTGAAGACTGCAATGAATTTCTTATTGGTGAAGATGACTTAACTGGAAAGGAAGGACTCTTCTTGTACGTGAAATGCAGTGCCTGTGATTTAGTCTATCAAAATCCACGTTTAAATATTGAAGGAATAAAAGAGTTTTACGACTCTGAATACATTGCCCACCGCAAGAAGAAGAATTGGGGCGTGTTAACCCCTCTCTTCGAATGGACCATGAACAAGCACGATCGTGAGAAGGATAAGTTGGTAAGCAAGTTTGTGAAGGTGAACGAAAAGACCGAGTTGCTCGATGTTGGATGCGCAGTAGGGACGTTCTTGTTGCACATGAACAAGAAGCACGGATGTAGAATACATGGAGTAGATTTCAAAGATGGATTGAGTTATCCGGATTTCGATAAGATAAATTTTTATGAAGGTCTATTTTACGAGCAGCCTATTCCAGAGAAATCGAAAGACATTGTAACCATGTGGCATTTCTTCGAGCACGACTATGATCCGATTCGTTCGCTGGCAATGGCGAAAAAAGTTTTGAAGGACGATGGGAAGTTAATCATTGAAGTTCCGCGATTGGATTCTCTTACTTTCAGATTGTACGGAAAGAATTGGCCGGGTGTTCAAGCGCCTCAGCACACCGTTTTATTTTCGAAAAAGAACTTTGTTGAAATGCTTGAAGCAAATGGGTTTAAAGTAGAAACCTACATGCCCTATGGTGCGTTCCCTGCGTACTTCTATATCTTCACAGGTGCTTACTTCAAGATGTTGGGAAAAGGTCTGAATCTCGATAAAATAATTTTCCCGTATTTCTTGGGGCAGCTTTTGCTTACTCCCGTTTTACTTTTCAGTAAAGTGCTAAATATATCCATGCAGACTGTTGTTTGCACGAAGAAAAACTAATTCAGATTGAAATGAAAATCTCTGATTACAAAGCAAACAACGGAAGAGCATTCGTCTTTCTAATTTCTCCAGCGCTGCTATTGGGAAGTGGGGTTTGGTTGTGTTTTTCTTTTTCAGGATTGATTTATGGCTTAGGGATTTTGGTTTTGTCGTTTTTTCTGACGCAGACGTTCGTGCTCTTGCACGAATGCGGTCATCAGAATTTTTTCGCCAACGATCGATTGAATTCGTTTTTTGGAAATGTATTCGGAATGTTTTCTTTCATTCCGTTTCATTCATGGAAACACATGCATAATTTGCATCATCGGTGGACGGGATGGCGCGACAAAGATCCAAGAGCCCTGTTATGCGCATTGTAGCCAATGTGAGTTGGTTTCTATTCATTCCGATTTTCTATTTGTTCTATATGTTCAGTAACTACTGGAATTTAGGAAAGATGCGACGCTTCTTGAATGACCACCAGTATCGTCTGGCTGTTCTGTCAGTTTTGATTTATGCCGTGTTCTACGGAGCTGTTTTTTATTTTTTCAGGAAGGAAGTGAGGCATTTTTTTCTTCCAGCTTTTTTGTTAAGTTTGGTTTGGAAGGAGCTAATTATTCTCACGCAACATACGCATATTGAAATTCCAGTTTCGAATGGAGAAGAGGTAAAGCCTATTTCCTACAAAGATCAAGT
>JBJOON010000125.1:0-6555 GCA_046051235.1 Bacteroidota bacterium | reverse complement strand
GAATTAATGAGTCGCAGCGCGAGCTTGATTGAAGAAGCAAAGGCGGGAGGCTCAACGCCTTCAAGTATTGATCGTTCGAAGTTCAAGCCCTCTGAATACGACGATGCTATTATGGCTTTGTTGGAAGAGTTCGTTCGTCCAGCCGTAGAGGCAGACGGTGGTGCAATTGATTTTGTGGCCTACGAAGAGAAGAAAGTGTTTGTTGAAATGAAAGGGTCTTGCGCGGGCTGTCCTTCTTCAACAGCAACGTTGAAAGGTGGAATTGAGAATCTTTTGAAAGCCAAGCTTCCAAGTGTGGTTGAAGAAGTAATTTCGGTGTAAGGAAATAATCTGAGAAGACTCTCGTTTCAACCACGCTCATGAATAAAAATTTCATTTCGAAAATTAGCCTTTTGGTTTTGCTCTTGTGTTCTGCACAGCTGATGCAGGCTCAGGTAACGCGGGTATACGTGAATGAGTTTTTACAAATTGGAGTAGGTGCTCGAGCTATGGGAATGTCGCAATCTCAAGTGAGTAGTGTGAACGATGTTACTTCAGGTTATTGGAATCCTGCGGGATTGTTGGGTCTAGGAAATAAGTTAGACGCCGCTTTGATGCACAGCGAGTCTTTTGCTGGAATTGCAAAGTATGATTATGCAGCTGTTGGAAAGCGTCTCGATTCAACATCTGCGGCCTCTTTTTCTTTGATTCGATTTGGAATAGATGATATTCCGAATACGCTGGATCTATACGACCCCAATGGAAACATTGACTATTCAAGGGTTACAACATTCAATGCAGCCGATTACGCATTTTTATTTTCATATGCGAAGAAGGGAGTTCCCTTCATTCACAAGCCATGGGCAAGTCGCGTGAATATTGGAGGAACTGCGAAGATTATTTATCGCCAGATCGGAGATTTCGCGCGTTCATTCGGATTCGGATTCGATGTAGGTGCGCAGTACCAAGGGAAGCATTTGTGTTTAGGTGCTGTTGTGCGCGACGCAACTTCAACGTTTAACGCGTGGTCTTTTAGCTTAGGATCAACGGCTACTTCGGTCTTCGAACAAACCGGAAATACTCTTCCTCAAAACGGATTGGAAATTGCGTTACCGAGAGCTATTCTAGGTGCAGGATATAAATTCAACAAGGAAAAAATTTCTTTTTTGGTGGAAGGCAATGCCACCTTCACCACAGACGGACAACGCAATGCGTTGGTTTCTGGAAATGTATTCAGTATTGATCCTAACGTTGGAATGGAAGTTGGCTATTCAAACACAATCTTTTTCCGCGCAGGAGTGTATCAACCCAACATTGGTATTGGCATTCGTCTTCGAAAAATGTTTATCGACTATGCGTTATCTGATGTCGGAAATTCTTCCGACGTGCTTTACAGCAATGTTTTCTCGTTGAAGTTTTCGCTCTAGTTATTCAATAATGAAGCGCTCACTTTCGTGAGTGGTTTGTCCTTCAGCATGTAAAACATAAATACCCTTTGGAAGATCAAGTTCCAAAGTTTGTGTATGCATACCACCAGGGATGTTCCATTTCGATTCGTACACGACTTTCCCACTAATGTCTGTCACGGTTACAACGGCCTTGTCGAAGCGCTGATTAAACGTCTGAACATTAAATGTTCCATTGTTTGGATTCGGGAAAACGTCGAACTGCTGGTGAACGAAGTGTTGTTCTTCGGTGCTAACGATGGGCTCTACAAGAATGTCTTCATCTCCAGGCAAGTAATAAGTATATGCGAAGAATACAATCATCATTTCATCACCTGTTTCTTCCCCTGCAGTTACCAATTGTGGTGGGCTGTTTGGGTTGAAGGGGTTCGCTGATGTATTGTCGTAAAAAGCTTCAGCGCGAAGGTTGGTGTTCTGTGGAATGTGAATCAATTGCGGATAGTTATAACTCAACTGCCAATTGAAATCCCATGAGGGAATGCTGATGAGCGGTTCAATAGCCCCGCCGGGTAATTCTGCCCAACTGCTTATACTTCTTCCGATGAGGTGCATGTGTGGAAAAGTTCCAATCAATGTTACTTCAGCAGGAACAGTGTACGTCTCAGTGAACGTGGCTGTTTGATTCGGCATGATGAATAAGAAGTTCTGATCTAAAACGCCCGGAGCGTGATTTAAAATTGGGTTGTACCAAACCTCGCGAGGTGTCGGATCATCGGAGTAGTGAAGGTTAATGGTAGATTGGTCACTTTGTCCAAGGCTTCCCGCCGGGTAGTGAAATTCAACCAAGAAATCTCCTCCCGCTTCAAGTCGTTGCGCAAAGCCGAAAGGAACCCAAAGTGGCCCTCCGCCGGGTGCCCAAGCCGCTAAGAATTTTGCACCATTCACAAGACTTCCTCCGCTCGATTGAAACCCATCTCCAGGATCATTTGCATCCAATGTAGCCCCTGCTCCGGTTGGATCATAGGATATGACTACGTGGTGTACAATGTCAGCATTTCCAGGAATGATTTCAATACCGTCGATCCATCCGTCTTGAGCTAATCCACTAGGAATGACAAAAGTTCTGTAATAATCTGTGCTCGTTGCGGGGCTTGTATAATCGGGTGTTAGATACGTTTGATCCACAGACGGAAGTTGTGTATTGTTGTTGTACACAGGTGCTGCGGGTGCAAGTGCTAGGTCTCCTGTTAATGCGCCCCCAACAATCCAATCTTCAATGGCTTGCTTTTCGGCTTGTGTTAAAACATTTTCTCCAACGAAGTGACGGTAGTTCGGATCGGCTGGCCAAGGCGGCATTTGTCCAGAAGTAATAGCACCTAAAATACTTGCTTGACTGTTGTAAGCGTCGTCGTAGGTCATGAATGAAGATGGCCCAATACCGCCTTCGTGGTGACACTTGGTGCAATGTTCAAACAAAATGGGCGCTACGTTTTCACTCCAAGTTACTTGTGCGAATGCACTTTTTGAAACGAAGAGAACAGCAAAAAGAAATACAAGTTTTTTCACGGCGGGAAATTTTAAGGTTCACTAAAACTACACAATTTTGGATTTAGACCCGTTAAATTCAGAAAGGTTTATTGCGATTGCAATGTTTATTTCTTCAACGGCGCAATGTCTTTCCAACTGAAATAATTTTCATCTTGCATACCATGAAGGCCTTGTTGGAAATACAGAAGTTAAGCGTTGCGTACAACGACCGTGTTGTTGTGAATGCCTTGTCTTATGGACTATTCCCAGGGAAGATTACGGCGGTAGTAGGTGAATCAGGAAGCGGAAAATCAGTGACCGCCATGTCGCTGCTCGGTTTACTTCCAACAAAAAATTTAATGTTTCCTTCCGGAGAAATTTTTCTTTCAAGTGAATTAATTGGAAAGGAAGATCGAATCGTAAAGCCTACCGATGAAATTCTTTCTTCGCTGCGAGGAAAGAAAATCGCAGTAATTTTCCAAGAGCCCATGACTGCGCTCAATCCAGCTATGACGTGTCAGCAGCAAATGGAGGAATGCCTTCAACATGAAAACAAAGAAGTTCGAAAATGCAAGATTCTATCGTTGTTGGAAGAAGTTGAAATGCCAGATCCAGCGGGTGCTCTAAAAAAATATCCGCATGAGTTTTCAGGTGGACAGCGTCAGCGTATTATGATTGCCATGGCACTGGCTTCCGAGCCACAACTGCTCATTGCAGACGAACCGACGACAGCGTTAGATCCTTCCGTGCAAGCGTCTATTTTAGAGCTTATTAAAAAATTGAAGAACAGCCGCAACATGTCGGTGCTTTTCATTTCACACGACTTGCATGTGGTGAAAGAAATTGCAGATTTCATTGTGGTGATGAAGTCTGGAAGTGCTGTTGAACAAGGGAATGCATCGGAGGTGCTGAATAATCCACAGCATGATTATACAAGAGGACTACTTGCTTGTAGACCAACCAAAACTTCAAAGGGAAAGAGCTTGGTTACGTTGGGAAATAATCGGGTTGAAAAGCACTACTCATTTTCTACCAACGAAAATATTTTATTGCACGTTGAAGGATTAACGAAGGTTTATCCCGGTCAAACATTTCCTGCTGTTAACAACATTTCCTTCGATATTAAACAAGGTGAAACCCTCGGATTAATTGGGGAAAGTGGATGTGGAAAGACGTCGTTAAGTCGAATGCTCATGGGCTTGCTGGCTCCAACCAGTGGAAGTGTTTTGTTTGGAAATGAACCGTTGATAGGAAAGAATATCTCCTTCCCGAATAAATTTCGAAGAGACATTCAAATGGTGTTTCAAGACCCGTTTGCTTCGTTAAATCCGAAGTTGAAAATTGAAGACATTCTCCTCGAACCCTTACACATTCATAAAATTGGAAGTACAAATTCAGAACGAAAAAAACGCGTTGAGTATTTATTGAATGCTGTTGGAATGCCCGCCGATAGTGCTCAGCGTTACGCGCATAATTTCTCAGGCGGACAACGTCAGCGTATTGTCATTGCCCGCGCATTGGCCACCAATCCGAAATTAATTATCTGCGATGAAGCCGTTGCGGCGCTCGATGTTTCCGTTCAAGCACAGGTGTTGAATTTGTTAAACGATTTGAAGGAAGAGTTCGGCCTGACGTATTTATTTATTTCTCACGACATGCCTGTTGTGTATCACATGAGTAATCGAGTTATGGTTATGCGGAAAGGCGAGATGGTCGAACAAGGAAGCGCGGAAGATGTCTTTCTGCAACCGAAGCACGAGTATACGCAGCGATTGATGCGCATTGGAAATCCTGCGTGACGAACATCACCTCAAGCCTTTATTGAACCCCCTTATCTTTGTATTATGGAACTAACAATGGCCCTTGGATTTTTCGGAGCACTGCTCATGGGCTTTGTGTTGGGCGTGCTTGGCGGCGGCGGCGCCATTCTTACCATTCCTATTCTGGTTTATTTGTTTGGATTCGATTTAAGATCGGCAGTTGTTTCATCGTATGCCATCTTGTTTTTCAGTTCAATTGTAGGAGGAATTCGAAGTCGAAAAGAAATTGAATGGCGCTTATCACTGTTGTTTGCTGCGATTTCGATGCTCTTCATAGCGTTAACCAAATTCTTTGTGTTGCCTGTTTTACCAAAGGAGTTTTTATTGTTCGGATTGAAAATTTCAACACAAAGTATTTTGCTTTTGCTCTTTGTGACCATCATGTTCATTGTAGCTTACAAGCTTTTGAATCCGAAGAAAGATAAAGGCAAGGGACTTGTTTCATTGGCTTTAAACGCCGCTGTTGTAGGGGTGTTGGGATCGCTCATTGGTGTAGGAGGAGGATTCTTGATTGTTCCTGCTATTTATGCTTACCGCAACACCACCATGTCTGCGGCCATTGCTTCGACGTTTGTCGTTATTACTTTGAACTCGGCTTCTGGATTAGTCGTGTCTTATTCAGAATTGAACACCTTGAATTTTTCCATCTTAATACCCTTTTTAGGCATAGCAGTTGCGGGTGTTGTAGTTGGAACTTTACTCTCTAAAAAATGGTCCGATACGATTTTGCGAAAGTCCTTCGTTGTACTTTTGCTGGCCGTGGGAACGTATATGTTAACGAAAGAAATGATTGAGATACTATGAAAATTGAACAGATTTACACCGGGTGTTTAGCGCAAGGCGCGTACTACATTGAAAGCAATGGCGAAGCCGTAATAATTGATCCGCTTCGCGACACAAAAGCATACACAGACAGAGCGAACGCTTCAGGCGCGAAGATCAAATACATTTTGGAAACGCATTTTCATGCGGACTTTGTAAGCGGACACCTGGATCTTCAGGTGTACACTGGAGCAACCATTGTTTTCGGTCCGAATGCGAAAACAGAATTCATTTCGCACATTGCTACTGACGGAGAAATTCTTCACGTTGGAAACTGCACCATTGAAGTGTTGCACACACCGGGTCACACCATGGAAAGCACGTGTTACTTGCTTCGCGATGAAAACGGAAAACAAGTGGCGGTATTTACAGGTGACACGCTTTTCATTGGCGATGTTGGAAGACCTGATTTGGCTCAGAAAGCAGGTGAATTGACGAAAGAAGATTTGGCTGGATATCTATTCGACAGTTTGAGAAATAAGTTAATGCCGTTGGATAACGACATTACGGTTTATCCTGCACACGGCGCTGGCTCTGCTTGCGGAAAGAACATGAGCAAAGAAACCTTCGACACATTGGGTCATCAGAAGGAAGTGAATTACGCGTTACAAGACATGACTAAAGAAGCTTTCATTGAAGAAGTAACTTCAGGATTGTTGCCTCCTCCGTTTTATTTCCCTGAGAATGTGGCGATGAACAAGAAAGGAGTTTCTTCTTTGGAACAAGTCGTACAAAATTCATTGAAACCGTTGTCTGTAGAGGCGTTTACGGTGTTGATGGAAGATGAAAGTGTTTTGATGTTAGACGTTCGCGGTCCGCAACTGTTTTGCAAAGGCTTTATCCCGGGATCAATATTCATTGGATTGAAAGGTGACTTTGCTCCTTGGGTTGGAACATTAATCACAGACATGAAGCAGCGCATAGCGTTGGTTACCGAGCCTGGTCAAGAAGAAGAAGCCATCACTCGTTTAGCGCGTGTGGGCTATGATGGAGTTGTTGGA
>JBJOON010000124.1:0-5358 GCA_046051235.1 Bacteroidota bacterium | reverse complement strand
CCTCATCAGAGAAATTCTTATGTTTAATACTATAATATGTCCCTGTAGATATATTAGGGACAGTATAACTATAATTTATAGATATTTGCTTTAAAGCATTATTAATCATAATAATAAGTTCATCAATTTCTACAAGTACATTTTTAATAAACTCTTCTAATACTTGAAGTTGTACAAGTGTTTCTGTAGTTGACATATTCTCTGGTTTTATACTTGGCATACGATATGTTTGTATTCTACTAATTAATTCAACAGCAACCATTCGAAATGCAGCAAAGATTTCTTGTACTTCATAGTCGCGTTTTCTCTTGCGTTCATTTTTAGCAAGGAGTTGTCCCCAATGCTTCTCATCACAATCATTTAATAAGAATTTGACATTAATTGCATTTGTAGTATCATTATCAAAGTGAGATCGATAAGATCGTTCAGATATTTCTTGAAACATCAACTCGCTTATCCAGCTGCGCACATGCGTTGAATTGACTGAAGTAATTTCAGCGATTTCGAATTGAAGCAGCATAAACTCTTCGAATTGACCAATATCGCTGCGATAGGCAGAGACAGTGTGAACAGAGGATCTCTTTTCGCTAGTTAAATAATCGAAGAATGAAGTGGTGTTCACTTGGTGAAAATAAAAAAGGTCTTGGGATAACCCAAGACCTTTCATAAATATTGTTCAATTCAATTAAGAATTCTCTTCACGCTTCATTGCAGCAATGTAAACAGCATGTTTGATTTCGTCACGACGACGAACACTTTTCTTAGTGAATTGTTGACGAGCACGCAATTCTTTAACAACACCAGTTCTTTCAAATTTCTTTTTGAACTTCTTAAGTGCCTTGTCTATGCTTTCGCCTTCTTTTACTGGAATGATTAACATGTCTTTCTGTTTCTTTAATTGGGCGACAAAAGTAATGAACTTTTTTGATTATCCAAATCTTATTTAAGAATTTCTCTAGAAATTACTAATTTTTGAATTTCAGAAGTTCCTTCACCAATGGTACAAAGCTTAGAATCACGGTAGAATTTCTCAACAGGGAAGTCTTTCGTGTAGCCATAACCACCAAAAATTTGAACGGCTTCTGTTGCCACGCGCACGGCTACTTCGGAAGCATAATATTTCGCCATAGCTGATTCTTTAGTCAGTTTCTTTTTACTGTTTTTTAAGTGTGCCGCTTGAAGAAGAAGCAATTCCGCCGCTTCAATATCGGTGCGCATATCTGCAATTTTAAACGCGATGGCCTGAAATTGTGAAATAGGCTTGCCAAACTGTTCTCTTTCTTTCGAATACTGAACAGCTGCTTCGTAAGCACCTTTAGCAATGCCAAGCGAAAGTGCGCCAATACTGATTCTTCCGCCATCTAATATTTTCATGGCTTGAACGAATCCATCTCCAACTTTTCCTAAAATCTGACTTTCGTGAATGCGACAGTCTTCGAAAATAAGTTCAGCAGTCTCTGAAGCGCGCATTCCTAATTTGTTTTCCTTCTTTCCTCCGCGGAAACCAGGGGTGTCTCTTTCAACAATGAACGCGGTGATTCCATGAGAATCGAGAAGGTCACCTGTGCGTACAAGTACTACAGCAACCTCACCACTAATTCCGTGGGTGATCCAGTTCTTAGTTCCATTGATAATCCAATGTTCACCATCTTTAACAGCGGTACACTTCATGCGCATGGCATCTGAACCTGTATTCGCTTCGGTTAATCCCCATGCACCAACCCATTCGCCAGCCGCTAATTTCGGAAGGTACTTTTGTTTTTGTTCTTCGTTTCCGAATTCTAAAATATGGTTCGTACAAAGCGAATTGTGCGCAGCAACACTTAATCCAATCGAGCCACAAACTTTAGATATTTCAACGATACATGAAATGTATTCGTAGTAACTTAATCCAGCCCCTCCATATGCAGAGGGAACAAGCACGCCCATTAGGCCGAGCCCGCCCATTTTATGGAATAATTCTTTTGGGAAAATTTGTTCTTCGTCCCAGTGCATAACGTTCGGTCTGATTTCTTTTTCAGCGAAGTCACGCACCATTTGCGAGATCATTGCTTCGCTTTCTTCTTGTTTGAAGTTCATGGTGTAGTTATTCTATTTTTTTAAAACTGTGCAAAAGTATGGATGTCGGCGTTATTCAAACCAATGATTTCTCTTCCATTTAGAAAATTTAATTCCATAAGAAAAGAAAAGGCTACAAGTTGTGAGCCTGTGTTTTGAATAAGTTGCGCGGCGGCATGTGCAGTCCCGCCGGTAGCAAGAACGTCGTCGTGCAGAATTACGCGGTCGGTTGACGATAGCGCGGATTTTTGAATTTCAATCTCGGCGTTTCCGTATTCGAGTGAATAAGAAATGCCACTTACTTCGCCAGGAAGTTTACCTTTTTTTCGAATGCAAACGAATGGAATGTTAAGTTCTAGGGCCAATGGCATTCCCAAAAGAAACCCTCTGCTTTCCATGGCCACTAGGGCTGTTGGATTGTAAGAGCGCAGTTCGGTGGCCATTTCAGCAACCAACTCTTTCACCAAATCGGCATGTCGAAATAATGGTAAAATATCTTTAAAAATTATCCCTTCAATAGGGAAGTTTGGAATGTCGATAATGAGTTCACGGACTCTTTCCTGTAGTGTTTGCATAAGATTGAAAATCCTTTGCAAGATACGGTTTTAATCGCTCTTTTGTTTCAGCTGTAACTGCAATTATCTTGTCGAATTCGTCCTGGTTTTTTATAACTCCATTGTTCTTTCTGTATAGCGCTATTGCTTTGGCTTCTTTGTAACTGAGATAGGGATGAAGCGCCATTTCTTCTTCAGATTTCGAATTGATGCCAATAGGTTGAATGAGGTTGATATTAACTTGAAGCATTGAATGAATTCGTTCGAAAATGTTTTCGGGGAAATGGTAGATTTCAAGAAGTTGGAAACTGCTGGCATACCCACCCAGTTGATTGCGGTAAAGGAGAATTTTCGAGATTAAATAACCGGGTATTTTAAGCTTAAGTAAGTCGCTTGAGTCGGCACTGTTTATTTCGAGCGCTGTGATTTGCTCCTTTGAGAAATTCGTTCGTTGCTCGAGCATTGAAGAGTCTGCTTTAACAGTATTGTTTGTGTCGTACTGAAAGACAATGCTGCTAGTAGGATAATAAAATGCGGCAATCTCTTTATAAGTCAAGTAGAAAGCCGCCAGGGAAATCCAGATCAAAATACTTACGCGTTGATCTCTTGAAAGTATTTGGTTGTTCATGCGTTTTTGCTTTCAAAATTCAATTTTGAATAACGAAAAGGCAAAAAAGACCAATGGGAAATTCATATAAAAAAGATAGAAGTCGAAACTAAAATTATGTTCTTTCTCAAGAGCAAAGCAGAGAATAATTGAAATACTGGTTATGCTGAAAATTCAAATAACCTGAAAGAGTTATCTTGAAAGAACGATGTGTCCGTAGATAATTTCACTTTCGCCAAAATTGGGTTTATATCGGATTTTGAAGGCATAGACGCCATTTGGAGCATAATAGTCTCCGTTGCGCACATTCCCAGTCCAGAAGAAGTGCTGTTTGTTTCCTTCGAAAACGGGATCTCCCCAACGGTCGAAAACTGTAATTTCAATAACATCCAGTTCATCAAACACGGGAAACCAAACGTCATTCAAACCGTCGTTATTTGGAGTAAAACTGCTTGGTACAAATAGAGTGCTCTCACATGCTTCATAGATTATCTCGACGTTTTCAGTCAGTGTTCCACAGTAGTTCGTTGCGATTAACGTGTATGTACCTGTAACAGCTGGAGTAATTGATGAGGTAGTTTCCGAAGTGCTCCAACTATATGTTTCAGCTAAATTTTCTCCGGCATTCAGTGTAATTGGTAAATCCGAGCAATGTGTAATAGAGTCTGGAAGCACATCCAAGGGCCAGAAATCCATGTAGATGTTAATACTGTCAAGAGAAATACATACGCCGTCATTTACGATAACGCTATAATTGCCCGGCGCACTAATAGGTAAAAGGGTGCCGACGTTACCAGTATTCCATGTGCCTGGAGCGCCTGCATCTAAGTTTAAAATTGTTCCTTCACAAATGATGGTGTCATTTCCCAGCGAAACAATCGGAGGGAATTGAAAAGTTATGTTTACAGTATCCCCACTAATGCAACCAAGTGTGTTTAGTGTCTGAAAATAAGGCCCTGTAGAAGTTGTTGTGATTTGATTTGAAACTCCTCCAACACTCCAAAGTCCAGTCAAGTTCGAATTAATTGTCGCTGTTTCTCCGATGCATAGAAACTGGTCTTGTCCGAGATACAGTGTTGGTGGCGAAACCTCGTAAGCGATGATACTTTCTGCAATTGAGCAAAAATCATTGTAAAGCAGAACGGTGTAGTTTCCTCCTGCGCTGATTTGAAGCGTTGGTGATACAGATCCATCAAAAGTCCAACTGAATGCTGTAGCATTAGACTGAGGGTCAAGAATAATGCTTTCCCCTGTGCAGAAGTAAACGCTGTCGGACCAAATTGCTGAAGGGTAAAGCAGTTCAGAAACGTTCACAATGTCACTTACACTGCAGTTGCCGTTGAAGGCTGTAAAAGTATATGCTCCCGCACCAGATACAGAAGGGGCTGTGGTGGTTTGTCCACTTAATATTGATCCCGTATTGGTCGACCAAATCATATTCGTAAACACTCCTGTAACTTGAGCGTTCAATGTCAGTACGCTGTTATCGCAAACAATAGAATCGTCGGGAACTGTTATAGACGGATATGGAAGGGTAGTCGCTTGAACAGAGTATTGGTGAGGTATACCGCAAAAATCTGAGTAGGAAACAGTGAAGGTTGTGTTTGAGGTGAGTATGGCGTTAATGGAAGCCGCATTTGGATTGTCAATGATTCCGGCGGGCTCCCATTGAATGTTGCTTGCTGCATTCGAAGGTGCGTTCATCGTAAGAATTCCACCTTCGCAGGTGGGTTGTGGCGGCACCAGTGGGTTGACATTACTAGGAAGACAAACCGTTTGCAAATTGTTTAAACCTCCTGTACTTCCTGTAAAGCCGTAATAAACGACTGGATTTCCCAAGAAAATGGAATTGACCATGTCGATAGTTGCGCTCAATCTAAGATTACAATCGAAATAACAACTGAAGGTCATAGTAGGAGCATCCCAAACCATGCGTACTTGGTGACTCAAATTGTCTTCAATATTCGCGTTTGTGGCGTTTGCTTGAACCGGACCTGCTATGTTGTTTGCTGAAGTGTGATTCACACTTCCGTTTTTCAAAAAAGCAATGTGGTCATACCAGGGGTCATTGTTTGGACTGCCATTGGTATAAGAGTCAAACTCAACGGCAAACCCAACAGGGATTCCCTCGAATCCCAT
>JBJOON010000123.1:0-5376 GCA_046051235.1 Bacteroidota bacterium | reverse complement strand
ATGGTTTTATTCAATTTGGTTTGAACACCTTCGGTTTTTTCTTGCGGAAAATTTAAGTGTAAGTGTGGTAGGAATTTGTCAAGTGCAAATAAGAACAATGCGCCCATAGCGAAACCCGCTGCTGCCGGAAAGGCTTTCGTAAATCCTTCTCCCGGACTCATTTCAATGGCTGGAGCAAGCAACGACCAAAAACTTGCGGCAATCATTACACCGCCCGTGAATCCAAGCATTCCGTCGAGTGCCCTTCGATTTAAATCTTTCACAACAAAGACCAATGAAGCTCCTAGCGCCGTGACAAACCAAGTAAACGTTGTTGCAATCAGAGCGGCATAAACATATCCATAGGGACCGCCTGTTTCCACCAAATTTTGAAAGAAAGAGGTAATGCTGTTCATACCAACAAATGTAATTGAAATTTATTCGAACACAATCGAAGCAAAGCTTGATTTAGATGCGCGTGCTTTTGCCCATTTATGAAAATCGAAATAGGTGAAGAAAAGCGGGTCGGTCATTTTTACTTCGAGCAATTCACTTTCCAACCAGCCCCACAATTCTTTGTCTTGAATACTCTTGCGCTTCTTGAGTGTTTCATTTATGAATTGAAGAATTTTCTTCTCCCCTTCGAACGCCTTGTTGCGCGTTATAAGGAAGCGTTGAACATTGCGCAGGGCATAAGGAATGTATCGCTCATTGTTCAACTCAATTTGAACAATTAAATTGAAGACTTGCGCAATGCATTGCAAATGCAGCAACTCGTTAGAAGGTGTGCTTTGAAGGAAACGCTGAATGAAACGTTCAGACTCTTTGAATTCTTCTTGAATGAAACAAACCACGGCGCATTGAAACAAGACATGCGAAGCGCGAATGTCGAATACACTTTCCGAACGGGTGAGATCTTCTTTGTGTTCCGATATATAAGAATAAGCCGCAGCATTATTTTTTTGAAGTAAGAAAACGGTAAGTGCAGTGCTTCGAAGCAACCATTGATTTTCACTTCCAACAAAACACGCTTCAAGTTGCGAGAGGTAATCAAATGCTGATTCGGCATTTTTCAATTGCGCAGAAATAACGGCAGCATTCGCAAGTGCATTGCGGAGGATGCTCGTGTTTTCGTTGCCTTTGACTTCGCAGGTTTTTAGAAGTTCAAGCAGTTCCATTATGCTACTTAAACTTTCTTTCGGTTTTCTGGCGCTCAACAGCACAGCGCCTTTCAACTGTAATAATTTAATTTGCGCCTCCAGTGAAATGGGTGTAATGGTGTCTATTTCATGAAGTAAATCCTCGTTGTGCGATTGCTCTTCGGTTTGTCTAGGCTGACCATTGGTGTAGTAGCCTGCAAACCACGACCATTTCATGAATGCAATTTCTTTTTCATTTTGAATGGAAGAGAGAACGGCTTTCATTTCTGAATAGTTGCTGATTAGTAGTTCATAGCGCTCGCTCGCCGGAATGTTCATGGATTCAAGTATGCGCTCTTTCCATTCGTTTAATTCAAGTTGAAGGGCAGAGAGTTCATGCTTGCGAGCTATTTTTTGCGCAGAGTATACCAATCTGTCGGCTTGTTCAAATAACTCACGCATGTACAAGACCTCAATGCTTTGAAGCAGACGCATAACCTCTGCTCGGGCAGTTGCTTTGTGATGGAAAGCGGCCAGTGATTTTAGAAGCGTGTGGTAAAGCCTATTCTTCGCAATTGAGATGGCATCGGTAATTGGAGAACCTTTAAGAATCTTCAAGAGTTTCTCTTCGTCGTATTCGTTTAATTTTTCCATAGCATCGAAGAGCAAACGGTGTTGACCGTCTTCTGCCATGGGCTGTAAGCGGAAATAGCGCTTTTCTGATTTGCTTAAACTCTTGATGAGAACGAAGAGTGCGTCTGATGCAACATTTGCCATAGCGTTTCGATTTAAGGTTGACTACAAGTTCTAATTCTTTTTTGAATAAAAGACCTGGTCTTATTTTTCGGTATTCATTTCAAGAGTTTCGGTCATTCTCTGCGTATTTTTGGCAGGCTCACACTTTTATTGATTGTGGGCAATACTACAACTAGAAATTCGTTCGAGCATTCGTGAAAAAAAATAGAGTAATTCAATTGTTGTTCATCCTTGCGATATGCACCTCGCATAGCGCATTTGCTCAATTCAGCACGGGGACGTGGAGAGATCATCTTCCATATGGAAATGTGATTGATGTTTGCTACGACGAGATTAACATGGTTTACGCCGCAACGCCCTACGCCATTGTTAGTTACAACCCCGCAACATTCGAAGTAGAACGTTGGTCGAAAGTTAACCGCTTGAGTGATGTTGGAATTTCAGCGGTGGAGTACGACGCGAACAGCGATGCGGTTATTGTGGGTTATTCAAATGGAAACTTAGATGTTTTGTTGGAAGAAACTCAATTCAACATGCCTGACATTCGATTGAGCAATATCGTGGGCGACAAAAAGATCTATGACATTCTTCCCTACAACGGACTACTGTATTTAAGCACAGGTTTCGGTGTGGTTGTGGTAGACGTTGCTGCACGTGAGGTGCGCTCGACTTATTTCTTGGGTCCGAACGGACAGCAAGAAAAGGTGAACGACGTCCTTGTTTTGAATAATGAGATTTATGCAATTTCAGATTCAACAGTTCGTAAGGCAGATGTGAGCAATCCGTTTTTAGCCAACTTTCAAAACTGGAACACGGTAACCGATTGGCCAGGCAATGGCGCTTATGCAGACGCAACCGAATTTGCAGGAAATCTTTTCGTTCACAGAGCTGAGCAAGCGAACGATAAAATTTACCGACAAGATTTAACCACCGGAGTTTGGAGCGTCTTCTCTGAATTCGGAACTATGCGCTTTGGTAGAATTTGGAATTCAGATACCTACTTGTGTCTAGCGGGCGAATGGGCTGCGATTTGTTACGACGAATTGTTATACTTGGCCTACAATATTTCAGATATTGAAGGACAAACCATTGCTCCGAACTTGGTGATACGCGACATGCAGAACACACTTTGGGTGGCAGACAAACAGAGAGGCATGGTTGGAAAAAAGGGCAACGGTCAAGAGTTGTCCATTATGCCAGATGGCCCTGCCAGTGCTGAAGTGCGAAAATTAAATGCATACAACTATAACCTTTGGGTAGCCCACGGTGGTATCTATCCATACGGTGGAAATTTATGGCGCAACGGAAATTATTCGGGCAGAGTGGGAGATCAATGGACAACCTACAGCCCAGGTGCAGGGGGCAATTCAACTCCCGGAGTTTCAGACATGGCCGATGTTGCTATTGATCCGTACAACAACAATCGCGTGTTATACGGTTCGTGGGAAGAAGGACTTATTCAGCGCGCAACCGATGGAACGCTTACTTACTTTAATGTTGAAACGGGGAACAACACGTTACAGGGGTCTGGATTTACTTGGGCTCCGGGATGGACCGGTGTTGGCGGAGTAGCTTTCGATCAGAACGGAGTGCTTTGGTTAACCAACAGTTATTCAACCAAACCCATACAAGCCGTAGATCGCGATGGAAATTTTGTAGCGTATTCATGCGCGCCCTTTGTAACGAACGATGACTGGTTGAAAGACATTATGCCAACGCGAGAAGGATATATCTGGGCTATTGTCGCAGGAAGAGGAATTGTGGTGCGCGATCCGAATGGTACTGTTTCCAATGCTTCCGACGACGATATTACTTTTCTGTCGGAAGCGGAAGGCGCAGGCGGATTGGCCAATAAAGATGTCTTCTGTATGATTGAAGATTTAGATGGTGAAATTTGGGTGGGCACCCTTCAAGGACTTTCGGTGTTCTATTCTCAATCGTCATTGTTTTCGGAAGATCCGTTAGACGGTGAACCGATTTTAATTACACAAGACGGTAACGTTCAAAAACTACTCGATACAGAAACCATTACCTGTATTGAAATTGACGGTGGAAATAGAAAATGGGTGGGCACAAGAAACAGCGGAGTGTATTTGTTTAGCGATGATGGGCTTCAAGAGATTGAGCACTTTACGCAGGAGAACAGTCCACTTCCAACCAATTCAATTTCTGATATTGCGATTAATCAAGACAACGGTGAAGTCTTCATTGCAACTGAGGAAGGAATGGTTTCTTATTTCTCAACCGCAACGAATTTCGATCAGGCCATGAGCAACGTTCGTGTGTTTCCAAATCCTGTTCTTCCTGAATTTGATGGAAACATTACAGTAGACGGATTGGCCTACAACAGCAGTGTTCGCATCACCGATGCGGCCGGAAACGTTGTCTTTCAAGGACAAAGTGAGGGTGGACGTGTTTTCTGGAATGGGAAAACCACAGACGGTCAGCGTCCGGCAACAGGCATGTACTATGTCTATTGCTCGAATCCAGACGGTAAGAAAACAGAAACTTTACAGCTTACGTTTATTCACTAGTCTTACGACTTCATACACGCCTTCACGAATGAAATGAAGAGCGGGTGAGGAGTCATTACAGTACTCTTGTATTCTGGATGGAATTGTGAAGCCACGAAGTACGGATGGTTTTCCAGTTCAATAATTTCAACCAATCCACTTTTCGGGTTTGTTCCTACCGCTTTGAGCCCGGCTTTATCGAACTTCTCCATGTAATCGTTGTTGAATTCAAAACGATGACGGTGACGTTCTTCTATATTTATTTTTCCATAAGCCTTTTGAGCTTTCGATCCTTTCTTCAAGGTACAAGGGTAAGATCCCAAACGCATGGTTCCGCCTTTGTTAACGATGCTCTTCTGTTCTTCCATAAGGCAGATAACAGGATGCTTGGTATACGCCTTCATCTCTGTGCTGTGCGCATCTTTCAAACCAAGAACATTGCGTGCAAATTCAATCGTAGCGATTTGCATTCCCAAACAAATTCCGAAAAACGGAATGTTGTTTTCACGAACGAATTTAATGGCTTCAATTTTTCCGTCAATACCTCTTGATCCGAATCCAGGAGCAACAAGCACTCCGTCAAGCTCGCTTAACTTCGCTTTTACGTTCTTTGCATTCAATCCTTCCGAGTGAATCCATTCAATGTCAACAGCGCATTCCAATGTAGTTCCTGCATGAATGAAAGCTTCAGCAATACTTTTGTACGCATCTTTCAATTCAACATATTTTCCGACTAAACCAATACGAACGCGTTTTTTTGGATGCTTTAATTTTTCCAAGAAGTTGCTCCATTTCTTAAGGTCTGGCTTCTTCTTCGGAGCCAATCCTAATTTGCGAAGAGCTACCTCATCGAGTTTCTCTTGTTGCATGAGCAACGGCACATCGTAGATGGTATCGGCATCAATGCTCTGAATAACCGCATCTTGAGATACGTTACAGAACTTGGCAATTTTATTTCGAAGGATAGGTGAAAGCTCGTGTTCAGTGCG
>JBJOON010000122.1:0-5399 GCA_046051235.1 Bacteroidota bacterium | reverse complement strand
AGTGTGATGGGTAACTTATCCCATAATCTGTAACGTAGTAAAAAAGAGCGAGAGGAGAGAGCTGTGCTGATATAAGTGTAAACTCTACACTCCTTAAGATTAGAGAGTGTAGAGTGTATATGTAATATCAACTCACTCCTTTGACCTAACAAGCAGGAAGGTCAACAAGTGTCGTGAAGAATTGCTTGAAATGAGGAAGATCTTTGTGTCCCATAACGTATTCAGAGAGATGTTGGAAAGTGCCAGGAGGTAGGGCTTTGGTTCCAATGTCTGCTGGCATGTTTTCAGTTTCTAAATAAAACATCTTCATTAGTTTATTAGCTAACGACTCTTTAATTATATTGAACTTCAAGTTGATAAATTTCGTTTTGCCAATGTTGGATTCGTTGTTAAGAATTTTCATGGTTGAGGTATTATCTTCTCCTGTTGGAGTTCCGTCTGGTTGAAGAATGTTTTGATCATAACCAAATTCTTCTAAAAAGTTTCGAGACCATCTGTTGGCTTTATCGAATAGAAAATTTCCAACAATTTCAGAAGCTGTAGAAGAAGAGGGAATTTCTGTTTGTTTCTTTGAATCCACAATGACTGCTCCGCCCCCACCCATGTGAATGGTGAAAGATGATTGTCCTGTAAAATCGTCGTGTGAAGCAAAAGAGGAGTCTACTGTTGCTGTTAAAATTGGACCATAGAGACCTCCGATGATACGAGGCACATGCGCAGTTCCGATACAGTAATGAATTATGCGTAGTGCCTGTTTTAAATCATATACGGTGGGATTAGGTGAAACTTTACGAGAGATAACATTTAATGCGAACTTAACTATTGGTTTCGTGTGCATGGCTATCCAGAGAGAATCTCCTATCACTCCTTGGAGTTCAGTAATTTGATCTTTTGTGAGAAGAATTTCTTTGTCTAACTTATCTTGGACTGAGAGATATTTCGAGTAATGCATTGGAGTAGTAGGATATTCTTCTGTAGGTTGCATAGGATATTTGATGCGCATTTGTTCTAAAAATTTTGGTTGGAAAACAGAAATAGTACGATTTTCTCTGTTACGAACAAATTGCATGCCAAGGTAGTTGATCACTGGATCTTCGATTGTGACTTTACCATATTTACTTTCTAGGAATGTGTGAATTTTGTTTTTCATTGGAGAGTTAAATGGGGCTTGGAATAGCATGTCATCTGTTGCGCGTGCTACAGCAATTCTGTCGTTAGTGGGAGATTCTTTCATGACCATTACAGAGGGAGAAGAGTATAGTTTTTTAAAACCGAATTCAGATAGGTCTTTATTCGCAAGGATATCCCATTGTTTTGAGGCTAGAGGATGACCGTATACACAAGCTCCGAGTTCGAATTTTTTGGGAAGGATGTCATCAGGAACTCCATATGGTCGACGTACAAATTGTCTAAGATTGGTTGGCATACGACCATGAAGGAATGCAGTACTGACGTCTTCTTTCCATAGATCTAGGTCTTCTGTAGCTGCAACACCGAGAAATAAGAAGAGGGAATCGTTATCAACCGAAGAAGCATAAACTGGTAAATTTAATTTATTCTTCCATCTGTCCCCACGGAAAACCATTCTGCATTTGTATTTCTTAAACGAGCCATCTGGTTCATAAATTTTATCGAAAATCAGCATTAGATCTCCTATATCAGATGGATCAATAGAATCCCAATCGATACTCTCATGATTTGGAAGGATAGCTAACAACCTAAACCATCCTTCTAGTTCAATTTTTAAAGCTGCACGGAAACCTTCGGCATCTGGATGTCTCATCATTTCGATATACGAAGTAGGCATATTATCTTTCTTTGATTTCTTTAAAGCATTAGCAATATGTCTACCGAGATTGAAATTTGCCCATTTGCCGTTGATAAGATCGGTACATAGAGAATATTCAAAATCATCATCATTAGTTGGAATAGGAAGGAATGAATCGTAATACTTATAGAAGAAAGTTTTCGGATGATCGAGTGTGGTAACTATGTCAACAATTTTGAATGTTCCTGTAATTTGTTTATTATTATCATTGAGAGTTTCAGCGAATGTCAATCCTATTTTTGAGAAAAACTTCTTGTTGAATTTGCTGATATTCTTCTGGTGAACTGGGACATAATGAAGGGCTTTATTGAGGTATGTTTGTACTTCATCTTCGTCGTAGATGGATTCTTCATCTTCTTCAATTAGATTTGGCATTTCCTCGTCTTCATTTTCTGTTGGAAGAATATCATCATGTTCATCTGGAGTGATTTCAATTGAGATTGGAGAGTAGAATAGGAGACCTTTAATAGGGTTATCGCCAACTATTTTGAATGTGCGTCTGATAATTTCACGATTTGTTCTAGGGTTAAGGAGTCGAATTCCACCGGTATGATCAGGAGCTCTACCAACGACAACAGCAGGAAATCCGCGACCAGTTCGGATAGTTTGATGTTCAAGAGGATAATGGGCAACGACCATTGTACCATAAGGGAGAATAGGAGTTTTTCGCACATCCAGAGTGAATTTATCATACAAGACGTAAGGAGAGCTATTTGGATGACGGGACGTTGGAACGGTGTTATACATATCCAAAGCTTCTTCTGCACCGAGAGCCCACATTTGAGGAGTGACGTTATCATTGATTTGAGATTTTTTCATTACATTTTCATGCATAGTTCTATTAAGTCTTTCCACTTCACCAAGAGTAAAATGCTCGTAAGGAATACCGATATTTTTGATAATAAGAGTGTCGCCGGAGGAAGTGTACTTTTCTTCGATTTCACCGTTAGAAATTTTGCGGGAGAGGAGGGTAAATTTCAGATTTTTTTCAGGATTTTGTAAAAAACGGGTGGTCTCTGTTGTAACAAATTGTTTATCCATAGAAATACCGTACATAGTGTAATTTTTTCTGAGGTTGAAATCGTATAGAGCTTGGAGGTGAATTTCGACATTCTTGCAATCGCTGACAGGGTAACCGAAAGCTCTACCAGATTGGTAGTCTATTGCTAGAAAAAAATGAGTGAATCCTTTCAATGATTTAACCTGCTTTTCATCATCGGCTCCACTATATTTCTTGAAATCTACTGACCACCAGGCTCCAATAGGTACATTGGGATTGAAAAGTTTCGGAAAAGGATGTTGGAGAGCTTGGAGGTTTCCAATGGAACATTTGAGACAAGTGTCAGGAAAAAATTTGCGAATGTTAGGAACAGATAGTTCTAATGGAAGGTTGTCAATGAGCTTGTTCTCGACAATTGATATCATCTTGTCTTTATTAATGTGTCCGAGATTCTCATGCCAGAATAGAATAACATCTGAGATTTTGTCAAACTTGATCGTATGATACACAGCGATAGAAGTAGATTTTTTTTGAATTGGATTTGACTTTTCTGTTGAATAGTTTGTCTTGTCGAGAATTGCTTGAAAATCGTTCTGTGAAAAATAGTATAAACCGTTAGATGAATCGACTGAGACATATGGTTTTGTACTATAGATTGCATCAATTAGCTTCGGTGTAGATCTAGTATCGTAGATTAATAATTTCTTATTAATTAATACGGATACTGAATTACTGTCTTCTATTGTAGACTGCGGTACTAAAGTTGAAGGAAATTGAGGAATGATAAGACATTCTCTTTTTCCAATAACGGTTTTCCCTTTGACGACAATAGTTGACCCGTCCGCTAAAATGATCGAATCTTCAGGAGTAGCTGGAATAACAATCGAGTTGACAGGTGCTTTTGGGGAGATAAGGGCATTGGCACCGCTGTCATACTGGATTGGTCCTTCAAAAGAGCTTAGCGTCCGCCCTACAAGGGGAGTAGAACACGAAGGGGCAATGTTAGTTGGAATTTGAGCTAGATATTTATCGGAATGAGTTACTCTAAGGAGTTGGTCGAAGTTGGTTTTTAGACAAGGGCAGTATCTTCCAGCGTGAGCATTGTTGGTGTCAGAGCACAGAGAAAGTTTGCAGGGTGCTAGACATTTCCAAACTTTGTGATCTGCAGACTTACAATTGAAGCATTCTTGACCAGCCGACATTAGTTTTGGTGCTAAACGTTCACTAGAATCAGCTACATTGGACGAATCAGTTTTATTGGACGAGTTTGCTCTAGGATAGTTGGTTTTCTTGTACTGCTCTCCCGATGCTGAGGCTGCTTTACGACCAGCTGAGAATGCGCTTTGAAGAGGGAGGGCAGCTTGGTTTAACAATTCGGCAAACTGGTTGAGCTCTTCAAGAAATTTGTTGAAATTGTAAGTAGAACCTACTAGCGCTGCCTTTTGCTTCGCATGTGCGCGGATGTCTGTGCCAGAAAGTCCATCGAAAAGGAGGTTGGCCCAAGCTTTGTCGTTAAACGCAGGTAGAAAAGTTTCGTAAATACTTTTATTCATGAGGAATTTCGTAATGAATATCTGGAATTGTTCCATGTCGAAGAAGGAATTGAAGGGGGACATTTTCACACTTTCAACTAGGTTGCTAATTGATTTTCTGTCGGATTCAGAGACTGAGCTGAATAAAAGGAATATGAATCCTAGAAGAAAAGTTTCAGGAACTTGTTGAACTGCAGTATTGTGAAATTGGGCGAGATCCTCGGGGAATTTTTGCTGGAGAAGAATAAGGATATTGTTCAGAGCCGCTTCGTGGATACAGTCGATCAATGAAGCCGTTCCTCCTCGACGCTGGTAGGATTTCCAGCTTCGAATAAAGTATTGCCAATTGATGAACGTCGCGTAAAGGAGTTCTGGTCTTTTGTTATTCTCCATCTGAAGTCCAGCAGAATGTTGCATCGAAAGACTGTGAAAATTCGGATCATTCGGAAGGATTCTAAAGTGAAAGGATTCGATATTAAGAAAGAGATCCCGCTCTATTTGAAACAAGGTTGCTGCTCGGACTGAAGGTGTTTGAATTAAAGGAGCTTCGTCTTTTGCTTCTTCGAAAACCTCCCAGTCGTCGAAAGTACCCTCGATCCACCGGTCCGTGTCTCTGTGGGCGATATCGAGGTGAGCTCTTAGAAGGTTGGCATCCGTGTCGTTGAATAGAGGATTATCTGTTCCACGGATTCCTGGACCTGGTAACTGTCCCGGGTCCAAAGTTTGAGTGAAAGCGTTGAGACGCTCGATATTGAAATTAAGAATACGAGCTCTTTCCGCGGCGTCGACTCTGTTTACTTGCTGTAAGAAGCGCGCCAATTGAATTTCCGATATGGAGTTCATTTCTTGGATTTGATTTTATTTGATTTGATTTTCTTGCAATTAAAGATTAAATGAAATTAAATTAATAATAAATTAGAATCTAATTACTTTAAGTAGATAAAGTAAATGGATTAAAAGATATTGATAAAAATAAAGTAATTAGATTGAATTGTAACTAATCAATCAATAGAATTAATTGCTAAGTATATTTATATAT